>JAFUUT010000274.1 GCA_017477685.1 bacterium
CTATTACTAAATCAACAATATCATAATACTCATCTAAGTTGTCTACAGGACCGGTAACAATAATATTTTTATTGATAGTTGCTCTTTTTAAAATTTCTTTTGTTGGATTTTTTCCAACAATGTATAACGATGCATTACAACAGGAATCCAAAATTTTATTAAAGACATTATCTATAAACCATAATATCCCTTCTTCATTTGGTGAATATGATAGTTTTCCTACAAATAGTATATTTTGTGTGTTCACTATTTTTACATCATCTTTAATCTCAGTTCCCACAGGAACAAGAAGCGTGTTTTTTTTATTGTACTTTTTTTCAAAAAGTAGTTTGTCGCTCTTAGACACAAATGTATACAAATAAATATTGTTGCGATATAAATTTGCTTCGTACAATTGCATTTGAAGTCCAGTAACTTTGAATGCTTTTTTTTGTATGAGATTCTTTTTTGTCTTGGATAAGCTAAACAGGGTTTTGTATTCTATATTATGTTGATTTAAAATGACTTTTTTTAACACTTCCTTATTTTTTAAAACAACCCCCATCATTTGGGGTGAATCAACAATAACATATTCTGGCGTAATAAATTTGCATAGTTCGTTATATTTATTACACAATGCTTGATTCCATCTGCTAACCGCTTGATATGGAAAAGCAAAGCACTGCCAAATGCTATTGAATAAGCTGTTTCTGGGAAACATATGAACTTCTTTGCAAAATAATTCTAAGTTTTCTTTGTATTTTAATTCATCTTCATTATCTATTATTGTTAGCAAATATATATCATTGTATTTAGCCATATATTCTATTCTTTTCATAAATCCAACTTTTCCGCCTGTATTGGGTGGGAAAGGGCATTCGGGAGTGATCCAGATTAAATTCATATCTAAGTATCTCCTTACATATTAGTGTTTATCAATTGATTAAAACCGAAAAAATCCATCTTCCAACATCAAACATAAGCAATGGTACACCGGCAGGTGCAATTCCTGTATCATATAAGTCTCTGTTTCGGGTGCCTTTACGCATACATCTGCTTTTTGTGACAATTTGCTTTCTTTTTGACCTGTAAGCCCGATCACTTTCATACCCTTACTCTTTGCTACGGTTGCCGCAAAGAGTACGTTTTTGCTGTTTCCCGAAGTCGAAATGCCGAGAAATACATCGTTTTCTTTGCCAAAGCCGTTTACTTGCTGTGCAAAGCACAAAAGCGGCTCACAGTCATTCATATAAGCCGTTGTTAAAGCCGGATGACCGTCAAGAGCAATTGCAGGAAGCGCGCCCTGAAGGTTTTCCGCAAGAATCGTTCCCAATTCTTCGTCAACTGCCTTGAGTTTTTTTGCAAATTCGTCATCGGGTTTTCTTGGCAGTTTAAAACCTTTCATCAATTCTCCGACTATATGTTCGGCATCGGCAGCCGAGCCGCCGTTACCTGCAACAAGCAATTTGCCGCCATTCTCATAACATTCTTCAAGTACGAGATAGGCGTTGATTATGTCTTCTTTGCAAGCTTCAAGCTGAGGGTATCTTTTTATAAGCAAGTCGATATGCTTATTTAGCTTGGGATCAAGTGTTTTCATTTTTTTCTCCGTTTACTGTAATACATTTTTTGCAAAATCAAATAAAGATTGGCACGACACGTCCTGATCAAAATCATCATTTTGAGTTATTAATGCCGTTTTACAACCTGCGCTTTGTCCGGCCTTAACATCGTTTTCTCCGTCTCCTATCATCCACGATTCCGACAGATCAATGTTAAGATCCTTTGC
>JAFUUT010000275.1 GCA_017477685.1 bacterium
TATGAATTCCTTTATCCGTGTATATAGGTATTTCTCTTGTATCAATTAACTCGAGTTTGGATGTCTCAATTTTATTTTTATTTCTTCTAATGTAGTCGAATGTTTTTTCTCCTGTTCTTTTCAGGCTGTAGAAAGAACCTTCCTTAACTTCTCCAAGATAAAGCGGCATGTCAACAATCATACGTATTTTTTGTTTTGTATTTGCAAGAGCTAATATTCCTGCAATGATATCTCTTGGTACTACAGACATCCCCCCGTTATTCAAAAAATCTTTGTAGTCCGCAGATAGGACTCTTGCAGTTATTTCTTCCTTAGGCTGTATTTTAGAACGGTCAACTAAATTGAATATTCTTTTTGTTGCTTCTGATCTTAAAATATTTTCTATAGTGTGTTGATTCTTACCGTATCCAAATTTTACAGTTGCAAGCCTCAGATCTCTATAATTAATGTCAACATTATCTGTAAGAATTTCTTCTGTAGTCCCAACTCTTACGGGTGCAATGGATTTTGAATTTATTTCATTTCTTAAATCGTTTATAGCTCCGGCAGTTTGCCTATCTTCCCATTGGCCCAGATCTTTTATTTGTTTGTCTAATTGCCCTTTTGCTGCTTCTAAATTTGCGTTTGTTGTTGCTATTTCTTGTTCTGACTTTTCAACTTTCTGAGCCAGCCCTTGAACTGCTCCTTCAAATCTTTGTCCAAGTCCTTTAAATTGTTCGGTTATAGCTGAAATTGCAGAATCTTTTTCTTTAATTCCTGAAGTTAATTTTGAGATTTGTTTGTTCAGTTTCCCGTTTTTAATCCCCAGTACGGTAGTTGCACCGATAGATGCAAGTGCTATTGCAGAAGTTACAAGTACCGCAGTATTATTTTTTTTCTCTTTTACTTCAAGCGGGTTTTGTATTGGGGGTGCAACAATGTTACTGTTCGCATTTTGCGTTCCTCCGTTGCTGTTTCCTCCGGCTGATGACGCCGCAGGACTTTGTGCAGCCTTAATTTGTCCCAGCAAATTTGTACTTTCTCCTGAAAATAAAATCCTATTAATTTTTACCATGACTCTTACCTCTGCAGATATATATACGACTGAAAATATTTTTTTTTGCTATTTGATATGCACAATATAAACAAATTGTTACAAAGACCATGATAATTATAGTACGTAAAATATAAAAGTAAACAATTTAAAATTCAGTTATAATCAATATTTAATTCTTTAGCCAATCCAAACAAAGTCTTGAAAAATCTTCTTCAAAGTGCAAGAATAAATCTTCTGCGTGGCATCCGTTTTTGTATTCTTTATATTCTTTTTTGCAAACTGCTTTGTCATAAAGTTCTTTTGTGTGCCATGCGTGTACAGTCGGGTCTTTTTCTCCGGAAATAAAGAGTGTTGGAGCTTTAATCTTATCGACTATGTCTATTGGTCTTATTTTTTCAAGCGGAATGGGATATGGTCTTATTGATGCGAATCAGTCCAGTTCAAATTTTTTGAATGTTTCTCCCCAGGCTTCTTTTTTCCACATTTGGTTTTCAATTTTGTCAAAGTCTGTTGGGGCTGAGA
>JAFUUT010000276.1 GCA_017477685.1 bacterium
ACTGTATCATTAATTACAAGATCGCCCGAGCCAAATTTTGCAACATAACCAGAACCTATAACATTTTGAATAACATCTTGATTTGTTTTATCGGTTGTATAATACAAATTCCCGACAACATTTACCAATCCGCCAACAAATGAATTATCGTCCGTTTTTTCGAAAGATAAAATTGAATCGGAAAGGATATTTGTTGTTCCGAGATATTGTGAATTATCACCGGAGATAGAAACATTCCCTTTAACATTGAATGTTCCGCTGCCAAGAATATCATTATTCAAATCAAATATTGAATTTGAAGTATTCTTTACTATAAATGTATTGCCGTTTACATTAATATCACCGCCAACCATTGAGTCAGTACTATTACCTGAAGCATCATATTCTAATGTACCGGCTTGAATATATGTTCCGCCTGTTAATGCAGAATTGTCACCTGATAATATTAATTTTCCTGCTCCTGACTTTGTTAAAGAGCCGACACCGGAAATTAAATCACCATCGTTATTTATAAATATTTCTTTACCAGAAGAAGTATTGAATTCTATGACATTAGATATTACTGTTGATGAATCATCAGCAAAGAAACTGTTATCTTTAACAATTAAATTGCCGCCCGTAATATTTGCACTGCCGTGGAAATCAGAATTGTCACCGTCTAAAATAAGATTTTTTGAGCCTGTTTGGCTTATTTCACCATATCCGGAGAATTTGTCAGCAGTAACATCCGCTTCATCATTGTCTAATGTAAGTTTAGCACCGGCAAGAATATTTGTCGTACCTGATATATAAGTATCATTTGCAGAATTTTGGCTGAATAAAACTTCTCCGTTAGAAATTTTTAACACCCCTGCAAAATCTTCATTATTTCCGCGAAGATTTAAAACTCCGTTACCGGTTTTTTCCAATATTCCATTTCCGGCAATACCGCTATTAATTAAACTTGTATCGCCTGTTGCATTGAATGTAACTTTTGTATTTTCTCCGTCAATATAGATATCATTTGCACTATATTCACTATTTCCATTTTTGTGGCGATTTACTGAATTTGCACCAAAAACAGAGTTTGTAATAAGCATGTCGGCACTTGTGTATATTGCACCGCCTCTGCCATCTGCACTGTTACCGTCAGCAGTCGAATTTGTTAAGCTCAAACCTGTAGAAGCATTATAAATAACACCACCGTCAACACCCGCACTGTTACCTGTAAAGTCCGATCCGCTGATTGTTAACGAGTCACTGTTTATATTAGCTATGGCCCCGCCGTTTTGTGCCGAACTGTCTTTAAATACTATATTATTAAGCAGGGCAGAAGAATTGCCATTATTCAAGTATAGAACAGAACCGTCCTTAATTGCCTGATTTTGGCGTTTTGCCTCTTGGATTGTCAAATCTTGAACAGTTAAATTAGTGTTATTTTGAGTTAACTCAAAGAATGAACCATATTCACCTTCGATTGGAGAAGAAACAGTAATCGTACCATCATCATTCTTGGTATAAGAAACTCTGTTTCCTGAAATAATACTTGAATCTTTTCCGTTACCTATAACGACAAAATCACCGGAAAGAGTTTCGTCCAAATCTCTTGCTATATGATAGATGTTTGAACCAACAACACTAAAACCTCTTGAATTATTATGTTCGTGATTCATCGTTCTCAAAGTATCAGGGGAAGCAATTCTAATTCCTTTAAATTCTATAGAATCATAATAGTCATTTGCCTCATCCGATTTTACGGCATTTATTTCATACTCGTATATGGTTGTTGACCAGTCCGCAAGTTTTGGATTACCGCTTGATACTAAAATACCGACAGAACCATTTGCATTATTTATGACCTGAAAAACTTTTGTCTTTTCATCATTATCAAAAATACCGTTGTCTTCTGTTATCGCAAGTTTTGTCAGGTTGAAATTACCGCTGCCGTCAAGAATATACAATACGTCGCTGCCTTCATTATTACCCAACGAAACATCCAATGTTAATGCGGAATTATTTACAGTCAAATTATTAAATGTATATGTTCTTAAAGCATCTGACAATGACGCAGAAACGTCTGAATCCATAATATCCAATACTGAATTATTAAATTCATAAGAACCTGAATAATTGGAAGCGGTTAAAGATATTTCCGAACTGTTATTAATAACTATAGTATTGTTTGCAGCATTAGCAATTTCCCCTAAGCTTATTTTGGCATTATTAAATACCCCTTTTGCACCCGATGAATTTGAATCAAAAGCGAATTTACCGTTATTGTTAAGAGATAACGCAGAATTTGCACCTGCGGTATAATCGAACTCGGAATCTCCGTATACCTCGACATCAAAATCAAGGTCTGAAGCATTATCATTTGAACTTGTTACATCTAAAATACCTTCTTTAACTTGTGCCAAACCGCTAAACGTATAATCCGATAATTCTAATTTAGAATTCCCGAATTTTGAAAGATTTCCTTCACCGGATAAATTTGTTAAAACAGAATTCCTGTCCGCTGTGTAATTCAGGAATGCGCCTTGCGAAATTGAAGTTGCCCCGGCGTTATATGTTCTTGTACCATCAGCATTGCTCGCAACATTCAAAGTCCCCTGCTCTACATTAACAGAACCGATATTATTTGTACCGATCAAGTCAAAGCTTCCGCTTCCTAATTTGTTAAAGACCGTACCGGAGCCAACAGAGGAAATATTTCCGCCGCGAATTGAGTTTTCACTGGTTGTTTCAACACTCAAAACCGTGTCTGAAGACATGTTTATTGCCTCAGCTCCAAAGAACGAAGCATTTTCGCCCTGTTCTTTATAAGAAACTTCGCCGGATTTTATGTTTAATGTACCTGTAAAGTTATCATTATCACCGGTTATATTTAATGTTCCGGCACCGTTTTTATCTATTGTACCCTTGCCGTTTATATTTGATGCGGCAAGATTTACAAGACCTCTGTCATCGATATTTAATTTGGCACCGTTTGCAATATTTAATGATGAATCGGAAGTATCGAATAAACTGTCATCAGCCGATTTGGCAACGAAATTCAAATCACCTTCTTCAATATAAACCGAGCCTTTAAATCCTGAATTTGAACCGCTTACATTCAAAGCTGCATTGCCAAGTTTTGTAAATACACTCTGAGAATTTTCACTCAAGATACCACCGGAAATAGTATTCCCTTGAGCACCCGTTGTGTATGATAAATCGGCACCACTCGCAAGATAAATATCATTTGATACTTCTTGAGCAGTATTATCTGCGAAATCAGTATTGGAAATCAGTAAATCTACGGCACTGTATATTGCACCGCCCAATCCGTCAGAAGAATTACCTTTGAACTCTGAATTTGAAATGCTTATACTATGAGCTGACTCAATATCAAACGCACCGCCTTGACCGCTTGAAGTATTATTTTGAATAATTACATCAGAAATTGTTATATCGGCTTTATCGCTTGCGGCATAAAGAACAGAACCACCTCTTGAAGAAACTTGCGCATCCTGAACAGTAACATTATTCAAATAAAAATCTGTCGTTTTTTCGGATTCCGTAAGCTCAAACATTGAACCTCTTTCACCGGTAGAAGTCCAATCTCCTAGCGCGCGGATACCTGAGATTATACTATCGGTTTTAGACGTACCGTTAACTACAAAAGTTCCGTGCTCAGTTTTGCCTAAATCCTCTCCTATATGATATGTAGAAGAATCATTGACAACAGAAAAACCTCTTATATTTTCTTCTGTTGAATTATCGTAATTATTCATTTTTTTCAATGAATTTGCATCGGAAATATTAATTCCGGTAAATTTCATTGAATCATTATCTGTATCTGTTTTAGCAGAAGAAATAGCATATTCATATACGTTTGTAGACCAAGCCCCATCTATTGCTGCACCTGAAGCAGACAAACTTAAAGAGCTGCCTGAGCCGTTTTTGATAATTTGAACAATTTTTGAATTATCATGCGAAGTAAACAATCCGTTATCGTCAATAATTCTGAATTGAGAAATATTTAATACACCGCTTCCGTTCTCTACTATAAATCTGTCGCCGGCAAGGGATGCACCCAAAGAGATATCAACATTTACCTTAGAATTATTTAATGATGATAAGCCGTTTATTGTATAATCAACGATACTTGAATCTAATACATTCAAAGAAGTGTTATCAAGAATTAATGAGCCGGAAATAGTATTTAATCCCGAACCAAATGCAAGATTTGCATCTTTGAATGTTGCGGTATCATTCGAATTAAAATCGGAATTTAGAATAATTTTATCGGAATTGCCGCCATTGAAAATTAATTTATTATTACCGGATACAGAATTATAGAAACCGCTATTAATATTGGTTTCACCTGTTCCTGCCGTATAATCAAAAGTCGCACCGTCTTTAAGATTTATCTCCGGCAAAGTACCGCTCGCTAAAGTTTTGCCGCTCATAGAGGTATATTTTAAAGTGGCATTGGCATCTGATGAATTATCAACATTTATAACCGCAGAACTGTTAAAGAACCTATTATCAGAAGATTCCGAATAAGCGAGAGTTCCTTCATTTATATTCACAGTTCCTACAAATCCTGATTGGTCACCGTTCATTTGCAATTCAGCAGAGCCGAATTTGTTAAATTCAGAACTTTCTGTTCCAATCATACGATTGTTAAATGTACTGTTTCCTGAATTTGCAGTGTAATTCAATTGAGAGGAATCAGTAATATTTATAATAGCATTTGACAAAACTCCGGTATTATTGAAACTTCCTGAAATATTGAGTCTGCCGCCATTTATACTGCCGCTGCTTGAACCGTTGGTACTTGAAATTGTACCATCGGTATTGGCTATTGCACCGGTATTAACTAAAGTAGTATTGATATTACCGCTATTTGTATATTCCCCTGATACATTAACACGGCCGCCGGAAATAGTTCCGCTATTTGAGCCGCCTGCTGTTGTAATTGCACCTGTATTTGTTATATTTCCGGAATTTGTAACGCTAGCATTTATATTTGCACTGTTTACAAGAGCCGCACCATCTGCAACTTCAAGTGTATTTTGAGTCATATCAGCACTTAAAGTTGTTGTACCACCGGTTATTTGTGTAGAACCTGCATTTCCGTCAATAGCATTCGCAATAACATTGCTGCCTGACAATATCAAAGAACCGTTATTCGTAATTCCTGCAGTGTTACCCGAAATTTCAACATTGTTAAGAGCCAGCTCATTATCTGCAGAAACAGTCGCAACTTTTGCGGCATTTGTAATTTTTACATTATTAATTTCTACCTGAGTATTTGTATCTCCATCTTTTTCAAGAGTTAATTCAAATAATGTTTTGCCGTTGCCGTCAATAGTAGAACGAACATCTCCTTCTGCAACACCGTTTATGGTTAATTTACCGCGAGAAGTTGTTCCGAGACCTGATATTGTTTCCCCTGTAACAGTATCTTGATCCTTGACTACATAAGTTTCATTTGCGCTTGTTGCATTGAATTCACGCTCGGAAGCTTCACTTTGATTCAATTTTTGAAGTACGTCATACAAACCTGTATATGTTTTATCACCGTATTGTCTAAGGGATTCATCAAGAACATATGTCAAGCTATTGGAATTATAAACTTCAAAATGATAAGTATCGGTAATCTCCTGATTGTAGGCCCCGACATTATCACTCCAATTGTACACTGTTCCGATATCGTCAACACCTGATACAAATCCGTCCTTCGTTTTGTCTTCAACATCACTGGCTAAAGATAAAACTATGTTATTATTGTCACCATACACTACTTGATATATAGTGTCCAAAACAGGTGCGTTTACATCTGATAAGGTAACACTTATTGTTCCTGTAGAACCATCCGCAACAGTAAAGCTGTCTATTTGAGTTGATGTTATATCTAAATTTACATCTAAAGTACTATTTAAAGTTACATTACCAAGATTAAACGAATCAATATTATTATTGGCAGAATCAAACAAACCGCCATTAGCATCATTTGTCGTATTAGCGAGAGTTACTCCTGCATTATTTCCTACAACAAATGAAGCACCATTGCCAAAGTGCAAAGTCCCTTGAGCCAAATCCGCATTGTTATTGAAGGTACCGTCTATATTCAATGTACCTTCGCCGGAAATACCGCCTGAATTTGAAGAACCGCTATTTGCATTGAAAATATTATTGTTTACAAGAGAACCTTCATTATTTAAAACAGCCGTTGTAGTTCCGCTATTTGTATAAGCAGCACCCTCTGAAATATTTAATTCATTTTGAGTCAACGAATAACCGCTGCCAAGAGTTGTAGAGCCCGCAGTAATATTTGTAACACCACTATTACCTGTAACAGAAGAATTAAACTGGTTGACACCTGACAAATTCAATTCATTTGAGTTATCTATCGCTGTTGTATTGCCGCTAAACGTAATATTTTTTAGATTCAAAACACCATCGTTAACAAAAGCATTGGCAAAATTTGAAATAACAGACGGTGAACCTGCTTGACCGTTTACATTCAATGTATAACCATCCGCGATAGTGATACCGTCAAGATTTTCACCGGTAAGGTTATACCCGTTCATCTCCATATTCAAAGTATTATATACAGAATTGTTTGTAGTCCCAACAGCTTCTTCATATTCAAGCTGTAAATTATCAGTAAACGAGAAATTATTGGTGTTTGTGCTCAAAGTACCGCGGATAAATTCTTTTAAGCCCTCATCCGTTACATGGATATCCCCAACGGTTAATTTACCGTCGGAGCCGAGAGTGAAAGTATAACTTGTTCCTGTGGACGACTGTGTAACCAATTCCCCGTCCGCTGAGCCATTGATAGTAAATGTAATATTTGCGACACCACCGCCTGTAACGTACGAAATATAGTCAACTAAAGAATCGGATGAACCCGTATAATCCGCACCGACATTAACAGAAGTCAAATTCAATGTAGTTCCGCTTGCCGCACTTCCGACAGAAAGAGTATCCGATGCGGCATTTGCCATATTTACATCAATTTTCAAATCCCCTGAACCGCTTAAATTTGAAACAGAATTTGATGAATACGAGGTCGCGAGATCTTGAGTTTCGGCATCAGACTCTTGGAAACTGAGAGTTCCGCCATTTAATCTGAGTGTACCTTGAGAAAGTTGTTTAACATATAGCAGTCCGGAATTTAAATTCAATGTCCCGTTACCGGAAATACTTGTTTCTACTTTTACATCCCCGTTAATGTTTATGGTTCCGGCATTGTATATATCATTTGAAGCGGAACCTGACGATGTTAAAAAGTTTACGGACTTGTCATTACTTGTTGAAAAATTGATTGTTTTGCCCGAAGCATTATATATTGCGCCACCGTTATCTGATGCACTATTGTTTGCAAAATTAACATCAGAACCTGATGCTACAATAGACATTGCATTATTTGCATTGTTGTATATAGCGCCCCCATTGCCCTCTGCAGAGTTAGAAGTAAAATCCGTATCGGTTATAGTGAGGCTTGTGTAACCCGTTGAATATATGGCTCCGCCATGACCTTCAGAAGAACTTAATTTGGTTGAAGAATTATCATCAAAAGTGGCATTTGTAATATTCACATGCATAGCATTACTGTTTGAGCCGCCTGCTAAATATAAAGCACCTCCGCCGCCGCCAATTGCAGAGTTCGAAGTGAATATAACATTATTTATAGTTCCCGTTATGCCATTGCCTTTTAAATACAAAGCTCCGCCAAAGCCATAATGATTACCGGAGAAAATACCTCTTTCGCCTTCAACTTTATTGTTTGAAAAAATAGAATTTGTTATTGCTGTATTAACTTCTGAATGAATTGCGCCGCCATCAATCTCCGAGCCAAAAAACCATCCGGAAGAAGCCGTAATATTTTCATATTTTGTTTTGTCAGCAGTTAATGTACCGGAAGTTTGATTTGTTCTTGCGTTATCTCCGCTCTTTGTTGTTGTAATATCATCTTCCGTAACTGTAGCAGCAGCGCCGGTCGGGGTAGATTTTTTCTTTGCTAAAACAACGCGAGTGCCTTTTGCAAGAGTTTTTGCTTTAACTAAAAATGGGGTTTGTTCAAATGTTGATTGTAATTTTTTGCTTGAATAGTCATTGATTTGAGGTGCAGAAACACTATGAGCAGAAGCCAGTGTTCCCAAACTGCTCACAGCAACAGCTGAAGCCAAAATATATTTTAGTGTCGACTTTTTTTGGTCTTTCATACTATCTCAAACTACACCTCAACATTGCTCTCCCACACATTTTAGCAGAAAAATAAAAAAAGAGCAAATATTTATTATATTATTTACATAATATATAATAAATATTTACAATTCGAAACATTATAA
>JAFUUT010000277.1 GCA_017477685.1 bacterium
AAAAATGCTTCTGTTTTTGTTCCGTGAACGCTTACTAAATAACCGTCTTTTTCTTTTCTTAAAATTGTGCCTTCAACTATGTCGGCTACTGCGTGTGATTTTGAAAAGCTTTCTTCTAATAATTTTTCAAAATCGTCTAATGTTGCTTGTGTCATTTTTTATTTTCTCCTTTTCTTTTGTTTCGTTCTTCCCTCGCCCTTTTGAAGAGAGGGTTAGGGAGGAGTTTAATCCTCCAATTTGTCTATTACTTTGTCTATTATGCTTTGCGGAGTTGAAGCTCCCGCTGTAATACCAATATTTTGAGATTTTGCTATGATTTCTTGGTATTTATCTAATTCTTTTTCGGATTCAATATGAATTGTTGAGGTGAATTCTGTGCAAATATCCGCCAAATGAGTAGTATTTGCACTGTTTTTTGAACCTACAACAATCATTAAATCGTTGTTCTGTGCCATTTGTGCCGCCTCTTCCTGTCTTTTGGAAGTGCTGGGACATATTGTATTTATTACTCTTATTTCTTTTGATATAGAGGTCAAATACTCCACTATCGGGTTTAAAGTTGTTAGCATCTGTGTGGTTTGAACTACAACTCCTACCTTTTTAGCTTCTTTTAAATCTTGTTCGTGCTGTTCTAAATCAGAAATCAATGTAGATACGAGAACTTTATTCCCATACTGGAGTGCGTTTGCTTTTATTGCAGCAACTTCCGGATGTTCTTCTTTACCCACAATTACAAGAAAATATCCTTCTTTGACAAGTTCAATTGCCTTTTGCTGAACTTTTTTTACGTCAGGACAAGTTAAATCGCAAACTTCAAATCCTGCATTTTGTATTTGTTTAAATACTTCAGGGGTTTGACCGTGTGTTCTTACAACGCAATATCCGTTTCCGTTTTGAGGAAACTTATTTATTGTTTCTATGCCAAAATTCCCGAGTTCTTCAATAACTTGATGATTATGTATAAGTTCCCCCAGAATATACACATTTTTATCAGGGTTTTCTTTTTTTAATTTCACAACAGTATCAACGGCTCTTTTTACTCCGTAACAGAACCCTGCATATTTGGCTAATGTAATTTTTTTAGTTTCAGGCAATTAAATTGTCTTCTTTCAAATAGACTCGCGGGGTGGGGGTAAATAATTGTCACTATTGATTGCAAATTCAAATCGTAATTGCAGTTGTTGGAAATACCCTCATTCCCACTGTAACCAAATTACATCACAAAAGATTTAAAAAATCAAGAATTAACCCATTCTGTAAAATCTTTTATCGCGTTTTTTAATATCAAGTCCCATTCTGACTTTGTTTGAGCCAAAAGAGCCGCCAAAATCATTTTCATCATCATCATTTAAACTTAACATTGCGGATGTGCTATTTTCTTTTTCATCGTCGAGGCTAAGCATTGCTCCGCCTGAAATCTTTTGATTGTTTTGATTGTCATTTTGTTCAGGGGTTGCAATACTTGCATCAGACATGTTTTCTTGTTGAGCTTTTAACCATTCATCAGACCCCGGAACCGGTGCTTTGTTTTCTGCCTGTTCTATAAAGCCTTGAGAGATTTCTTCTCTTTGAGTCAAGCTCATCATTGATGTGACTTCTTTTATTGCATTCAAATTGCCAACCTGCTGCATATTTTGTAAGTATTTCGCAACCATATCAGGTGTTGCGTATCTCAAAAAGTCTTGAAGTTTGATTTTGCCTTTGCCAAGAAGATCAAATATATTTGCTTCTCCTAAATATTGCAGTAATGCAGGGTCGTTACTTCTTTGATACAAAGTTAAGATAACATTTTTATTCCCGGAGTGTGAAGATGCAAAACTGCATAAATCTGCGGTGTTTGCGTGTTGAGCGAAGTAATTCAGAAACTGTTCCTGATATGTAGTACTAACAGAGCCTAATTTTTCATATAAAGACGCAGCTCCGCCGGATTGATAAGCTTGTCTGAGTTCTTCTCTTTTTTCTTCAGAGATAGAGCTTGAGGCGCTTGCAGAAGTTGTAAATGTTTCTGCTATTTCGTCCGATGATTTTTTCTCGCTTACATTTGAAGTTTTTGAGCCGGAGCTTGAGTTGGTTTTTGCGGAGTCTGTTTTTTGTGCTTGTGCTTCTTTGGCTTTCTTTTCTTCGCGTTCTTTAACGCTCTTTTGGTAGTTCTCTGTAATTTGGACAAGCTTTTTCATTGCTTGTTCTTTTTGTAATTGAAGAGCTTTTGTAACCGCTTGGGCGTAATCTTGTTGAATTTGAGCTTTAGCTTTAGCTGCTGCAGTTTGTGCAGAGGAAGTTGTTCCGTATCCAGAGCCTGTTTTAGGAGTCCCGGAATTGCCGGAAGAGCTTGAAGGATTGTGAGTTCCCGAGCTGTTAGAACTTGAAGTGCTTGATGAACTTGAGCTTGTATTCGCTTGAACTTCTTGATTATAGCTACTTAATCTGCTTCTTGTTTCAGAATCAGATGTAGAGCTTATAATCTCATTTATTATGTTACCATATTCCTGTCTTGCACTATCACTTTCAAGATAGCTT
>JAFUUT010000278.1 GCA_017477685.1 bacterium
GCCCCATAAAAAAGGTTTTGGCATTTGCCAAGACCTTTTTTATTTGAGTGTGTGAGGGTGTGAAGCTACTAAAATGCGCAAGCATTTTGTGGAGTTCGAGCGGATTTGCGTACGGCATTTATGCAGGATAGCGAGGAAATTGAGCCGACTTGAACTGCAAGTTCAAAGGCGAAACTTTGCGAGCGTGGAGCAAATCCAAGACAATCCCACCACCCGCCCCATTTATTGAATTTGACCCTTCGGGTCTTTTTCATTAGGAACGATAAGGGTTTTCAGGGTTAGAAGTTTTGGTTTTTAAAATACATACAAAATTTCTTATTTATATAAAGTTAAAAATCCGTTCGCATATCCGCCAACTATGTCCCGAGTTCCACTTACAACAACTTTAGCCGGGTTTCTATAACTACTGGTGAATTCACCGGCGACTTTTCCTATGGCAGGTTTGTTTTTTGGAATAAGGTGTTTTAATCCTTTTGGAGTTGTTTCACAGCAATTCACAAGTACCATTTCCCCTTTTGGTATATTTTTCTCTATGAAATCAAATATTTTTACTTCTGGGTCATATGCAACATGCCATGTATCATTTAATATTGTGCCTTCTCCGTGTCCAATAACTAAATATTTTATATCTTTAGGAAAATATCCTTTTTTAATATCTCTTATTAAGATATCTGCATTTGTGCTAAAACTCATTGCACCTTTCGGATTTGTCATTAACATTTTTATACCTGTTTCTTTTTCAAAAATATCACAAGCTCGTTTTGCATCTTGAGCACTTGGAGAACTTGCCATTATATTTAAAAATTCTTTTCCTGCTTTATTTGGTCTTACCATATCTTTGAAATCATTCAATAAATAATTGCAATTAGCACCTAGCCAACTGGTTCTCCAGCATAATTTTGGAGCCATTATATGCCCATCTGCATTAGTTATGTACCTAAATATTTTTGTTAAAAATTTCCCCATATATTTAATAAGTATTTTTTTTGCTCAAAATTGTTTAAATGTAACGAGCGAATCAATAATTGTTACAATTAATAAGCCTATAGTCCGTAGGTCAGGCTTTAGCCTGACAAATTATTACGTCAGACAAGTACCTGACTTATGTGCACCAGAAATTATTAAAATTATAGGGTGCGCATAAACGCACCCTAGCTCTGCAGTATTTTCACTCATTTAAAATTCCTGATAGCAAAAATATTTATTCAGGAGCATTATAAATTGTATGAGAATCGAACATACAACAAACAATCCAAATATACATTTTCAAAGCAGATGTGTAGAAATTCGCGACTGCGAGTGGGTAATTCGTACATTTTACAGAGAACTTCCACACTTTTCACAAACTAAATTCAAACCATTAGTTGTCAAATATTACAATAGAGAAAAAGCATTATTAGATGCTAAAAAGCCACCAAAATTCAGTTTAAAAGCACTTATGAAAGCTGATTTTTATTCTAAAATTCTTCATCCGAAAGATTTCTTTAAAAACTTTAAAATTAAACCGCTTATAGAAAAATATTTAAAATTACCCCAAACTAAAGCGGAAGAAAACAAATTCTATGAAAAAATTGTAAACTTAAATATGCTCTTAAAAAGAATAGATGGCAAACGGTTGTTACTTTATCACGGCGAAGGGAATGAAAATATTTATACAATATTACACATAATTAAAGATTATAAACTTGGCAATTGCTTTGAAGAAGCAAAAGTTATGGAACTGATAATGCGATTAAACGGAATCAAAAATATCTGCACCGCATTACCATATTCCGGAGCAAACGAATTAGATCATTTGGTTTGTGTATTCAATAGAGACGGAACAAAATTCGACGGCAAAATTACAAATTCAACTATTATAATTGACCCTTGGATACAGAAAGCAGATTTTGCACATAATATTTTTAAATACTATAAAAATGTTATTGCGCAAAATATGTGTGCTGTTGATAGCCTTACCGGCTCCAGAATACCTTTTAACCCTAATGATAAAATCACATTAAAACCTCATGAAGAACTCAAACTTACATATGCAGATATTGAGGCTTTAAAAATAGAATTTCCAAATCTGATTTTCCGAAACAAAAAACGAGAATTTATGTACAGATAAAGACTTATATTTCATTTACTATTCATTTCTTGAAAATACTGTCGTTATAATTGCTTTTTTATCTTTATTATCCACAGGAACGTATCCGCTACCTTCTTGTCTTTCAGACAATCCAACAACCAGATTTGTAGTCCCAAACAATCTTTTGGCTTCCTGATCAAAATCATCGGCATTAAGAATGATTCTAGGGGCATATTTGTTGTTCTCATCTTGATATACTTGAATCATTACACCTTTTTCAAAAGCATTATCAATTATTTTTGTAAGTTTTTTGGTTAACTTTGCAACTTGTCTTTCTAAAGAGCCATTTTCTATATCTGCATATCTGTCAATCAATCTAAGAGCGCCATGCAAACTGAACAACTCAAGAAATTTACGTTCGCCATTGATTACATCAACCAATTCATCTGCATCATCCAATGTAATATTTTTATATGCAGTCTTAGGGTCTTTATTTTGAGACGTAATCTCATCTAATACTTCACTTTTACTGATACGATATGGCAAAGATTGGCCGGTACGCCATTTTGGAGTAGTCAATTCCGGATTAAGTTTTTGTCTGTCTTTAAAATCGCAATAATATTTAGATACAAAATAACGTAAGACTCTGTTAAGCATCCTTACATCATCTCTTGGAACCGGTTGACCATTTTCTACTTTTTTACGATTTTTATAAAACATATGAGTAATATTACCGTCTTTGTCCCTTACGATACGATGTACTCTTTCATTACGTTTATCTACATCATTGATTTGTCCGACAACTTTTATTTCGGGCTTATTAGGAAGAGGTATAAAATTAGGGTCTTCCGGCTATTGAGCCGCAGTTGGTTCAACTTTATCCGAATTTTCCTCAGTAGGAGCAGCTGGAACAGACGCATCTTTAACAACAGATTCTGCCAATATAGAATCATATTTATCAATTACTTCTTTTACGGCATCTATATCTTGTGCTTTTCCTAATTCTTCAACAAGAACAGGGGTTATTTTTTTGGCACTAACTTGCTTATCATCAATATTATAGACGTCCTTGCCGAAAAGTTTTGAACAAATACCTGTCATTTTCTCAGCGTAGTCTTGAGGTAATTTCATTTCTTCAAGCAATGCTTTCAAATCTTTTTCATCATTTGTTAAACGACAACCCTTTGGAGGAAATTTTGCAAAAACTAAATCCTCATCTTCAACTTGTACTTGTTCGGGTATTTCAACATCAACAGGAGGAATGATTTCATTGTCTTTATCTACATTTTCCGAAGAAACTACTTCTGCTTCAATTACATCAGCTTCTTCAGGAGTGTCCCCAAGAACAGTAACGTTATTATCATCTGGAGTTTCGGTTTTTATAAAAGTATCCACAACCTCAGATGCAAGCCGGTTGTCAGAGATTTTGTCTTCAATATTTTCATCCGGACGAATACGTCTGTATAATTCTGTAAACACACCGGTAGTAAATCTCGCCAAACGCTCTAAAGCATTCGGGTCATCATATATCTTTTGAGCCGCCCTTTGAGATTGCTTTTCCAGCTCTTGAGTTGTAGACGGCACCATACGAACAAACGTATCACTTTCATCATTTTTTTGTACTTCTTGCGGATTTTGAGTTCCGCGGAATACAATCGGAAACTTTACTGACTGCAAATTTGAATTGAGATTAATATTCATACACAAATTCCTTCTTTACACACTGCTAATCATGTAAAAGAAACTAAGCCTTTAAAATTGATTAATTTTATACATTTGTAAATAAATTTTTACAATATTTATTACTTTTTAGTTTTTATTATGTTTTTCTTTATCATATCATCCAATATAGAAAATATAGCAAGCCTTGCCTGCCTCGAAGGAGTGATACCGGCAGCAATAGAAGTATGATGGAGGCACTCGCATTCATTTACAAGCGAAAAATCTTTGAATAGCTCCCCGTCAAGCAAGTAATCAAATTCTTGCGACAGTTTTGAATCTGTGCCTGACAATGCAGATTTAATACTTTGCTTTACTAAATTTTCTTTTAGAGCTGCCACAACTTGTTCATGAATTGGTATTACTTGTATAAACTAATCCTCTAACAAATCTTTAATTTCATCCAAATTTCCACCCGGCCAATTTTTATCAAATAATTGATATTTACCTGTTCTTGGGTTGTAGCGAACAGGAACCGTTCCTGTACTTGTATGAATATGATGTACCCCTGCGCCGCGCGGATCGTCATCAAATCGTGCACTGACTACACGGCCATCTTTGGTTCTTATCACTCTGCGGTGATTATCGTCATCATCATTCATTAAACCGCAAAATGTTGATTTGGAATTTGCATA
>JAFUUT010000279.1 GCA_017477685.1 bacterium
AATAAAATGCCATCGCCTTTTTTGTTAGTGCTTGATGCCCCTGTAGCAAAAGCTACACCTTCTGTGCCTTTATATGTTGGATTAAAAATAATATCACTTGTATAAATTCCATTAGTTACATCACTTTTTGGTGTCATTACTGTACTGTCGTAATTTACTTTTATTCCGAACGTTGAAATACCATTTGCATTTCCGCTGATTATTATCGGAACAGAAACTACTTTTCCGGCATTTAATTTTACATTTTCGGTAGATATGACTATTTTATTTTGGTTATCCGGTTCTTCTCCCCCGCTAGATGACCCACTTTCATTTATTGTAATACTACCGTTTGTAATTGTATAAGTAATATCAACAGTCTTTGCATTTTCTATGTATTTTAATTCATCAACCTCTAAATTTATTGAATATGCTTTTTCTTTAACAACACTTTCTTTTATTTCAAAATCAATATAAAATAAAGCGCCATCTCCTTTTTTATTGCTACTTGATGCCCCTGTAGCAAAAGCTACACCTTCTGTACCTTTATATGTTGGATTAAAAATAATATCACCTGTGTAAATCCCATTTGTGATTTCATTTTTTGGTATCATTACTGTACTATCATATTTTATTTTTATTCCGAATGTTGAAACACCATTTACATTCCCACTGATTCGTATAGGAAATGAAATTGTTTTTCCGAAATCTGCTTTCATATTATCAGCTGATATAATTGTTGATGCAGCAAAGGTATAATTAACAAAAAACATAGAAAATACAATTATAATTAAGCAATAGATTAAACCTTTTATCGCTTTCATTTCAAACACCTCTTTCTTACCATTCAGTATCATATCCTGCATATTTAAGTAATATCCATGTTGCATCATTCGCAGTTATACTACCGCTTTTGTCAACATCACCTGCTGTATTTTCTCTTACAGAAAAATCTTTAAGTCCTGCATAATTTAGCAATACTTCTGTAGCATCAGCTGCGGTAACAAATGTATCATTGTTTACGTCACCAAGTATACAATCCTCAACAGTTATTTTCCCGTTATATACTATGTATGATAAATCCTTTTGAGTCGTTCCGCTCAAATTTTTTAATTCATTTACATTTATTTTAATATCAGAAGACCCAACAGCTGCATTTTCAGCAACATTAAATTCAAGATAACAAATAACTCCGTTGCCTGTTCTGTTTATTACGGAAGATGTTGTAATTCTAATCGTATCGGAAGAATACCTTGTATTTGAAATCAAGTCGGTAAATATATCACAGTTATCTGTATTAACCGAATAAGGCGTAAGAATAGCATTATTATAAGTAATATCTATACCGAGTGTACTTATGCCTGCTGTATTTTTTGTCAATCTTAAAGGAACAGAAATTCTTTGACCTGCTATTGTAGATACATCATCAAGCCTTAATATGATTGTTTCATCTGTTTCATTTTCTGTAATAACAGTAACACTGCATTGTGCGGAAAAACCTCCCTCTTGCGATTTAACTGTAATTACTGCTAAACCAAGACCCTTAGCTGTAATTATTCCACTATCATCAACCGATACTATATTTTCATCAGAAGATGACCAGATAACATTCTTGTTTGTTGCAACTTCAGGAAGTACTGTTGCTTCAAGTTTCTTTGTATCACCGAGAATAATTTTTGCAGATGTATCGGATATAGTTATACCCGTAACAGGTTGATTCATAGAAATTAAATAAGGATAACCACCATTTATATTTTTATTTATTCCCCAAGTTGAATTAAAATCCCAAAAAGCGTAATTTGTTGAATAATTAATCGTATCTTTCATTTCTGCATCCGCAAGTCCGAAAGCTTTTGATGAGTTTATATTTCCTGCCTTGGTTTTGTTAAAAAAACAATTGCTATAATTTGAACTGCTTCCTCTCGCAAAAGCATCGCCGTTTCCATTGTCATTTATACTTCCTACACAATAACAATTTGTAACATATTTATTTGACATATTATTGCCAATTAAACCGGCACATGCATTTGTACTTGAGGTGCTTATATCTCCGATAGAAAAACAGTTTTCAACCTGAGCATAATTATCTGCAATCAATCCTCCATTATTTCCTGTTCCATTTATATTTCCTGTGTTGTAGCAAAGACTTATTGTGCTGCTACTGCCTGCATATCCTACAATACCCGCAACAGTGCCATTGCAATTTATATATGATATATTTCCACATCTTTTAATATCAGAAGTTAAATATCCTACAATACCGGCACAGTAACTGCGTACTTTAATATTATCTATTATTCCTGAAAAAACACTGTCAAGAATACTCCCCTGTGAGTATCCTGCTATACCACCTATATATGTAGCACATGAACCTTCTTCAAATGTAACACTTGAATGACAATTTGAGATTGCACCCGTGCTTTTTCCTGTAATTCCACCTAAGTAGACACTACTTCCGCTACC
>JAFUUT010000280.1 GCA_017477685.1 bacterium
GGGTTTGCGCGATTTCTGCAGCTATTCTGTAGCGTTCTTCTGCAGGTAAGCTGTAATAATTTTGATATTGCCCGGTATTAAATTTCTTGTCCATATTTACATTATAAAAAATACGCATGTCAAATACGGACATATGGCATTTGTTATTATACTAATGTTTTTTTAGACAATCTTGTAAATATTTTTTGTATTCGTCTTTCAAGGATTTTGGGGCTACGATTTTGCAGCCGGCACCCCATTTGAATACGTGCCAGATGATTTCTTTACTGCCGCTGGCTTTGAAGGTCAGAGTATAGCTTCCGTCTTTTTCAAGTTTCCCTTTTTGGGTCGGGTGAAAATTAAATTTACTTGCTTCATCTACAAGTTCAGGAGCAAATGATAATTTAACATCCAAGATTTCACCATGATAAACCCCGAATGACAAATTCGTGTATGCTTGGAGGTCAAAATCCCCCCTATCAAAAGTTTTGTCTGTCAGTTTTAAGTCTTGGAATTTATGCAAAAGATATGTGTAAATCTCTTTGCCCTTAGCTTTTTCACGAGCAACAAGATAGATCTTTGTTCCGTATATCATACCAAGAGGTTCAATGGTGCGTTTTTTGTCATGATAAATCCCTGTCACAACTTTTGAATGTTGGACTGCATCACGTATAATTTCCAATGTATTCAAACTAATTTTATATTGCGGCATTTGGCGAACTGCATAACCTTCAGTTTGCATATAAAGTTCAATATTATTTTCTAAATTTGTTACTTGTTTGCGGTTAAAAGCCTTAATCTTTTCTACTGTTTTGCCGAGTTCTTCTTTCATTTCTTTGTTAGTGGTACGGCGCATAAGCTGTTCAATATTTGCAAGCTCTTTTGGGCTAAAGGTTACAAACTGAGATATCGAATAATTTATAAACCCCCAATGTTTTTGAGTATCATCGGTTTCAATTTCGTCAACCTGCGGGAAAATACAAGTCAAGCTGTCGCGCATACGTTCTGCCGTGCGGCGAGAGACGTTGTATCGTTCTTGAATATCCTTAATAGTAACACCATTCAGTTTTGACGACATAAAAATAGCCAAATCCAAAATATCAGAAACTCTTGAATAACGTGGTTTATCTTCCATAATTTCTCTCCTTTATAAAAAATATTTATCAAATTCTATCATATATTTATCCCTATGTCCATATCTGACGTATAGTAAATTTATAATAATGATATAAACTAACAAATATTTTTTCATTACCGTTCTTTGTTCTTACAGAGTGATCGTCAAGAAATTTGTTGCCGCCTTTCATCTTGGCGATTACTTATATAAGAGGTTTGTAATTAAAAATTATAAATAGTAAAGCAACAATTTTTGTGATAATTTATAGAAAATGGGGGGCATAGTTATGGAAGATAAAAATACACTGATACAAGATTTTAAGGAAAAATTTTCTCCTAAAGCATTAGAAAAACTATCTGGTTTGGAATTGCTCAAACGCATTGCATATCCCAAATATCCTGATAATAATATAAAAAATCAATTTTCAAATCTATATGAAGAAAACTATGACTCTCTTAAAAATGAATTAGAAAATGGCATGACTAATTTCGGGAGCGGAAGAGCTGGTTCTGACCCAAATTTTATACTTGCTTATAGACAAGGGTCTTGGCATAACTTAAGAAAAAAAATTTCAATAAATGAAGCTATAAAAATTGCAGAAGATGTAAAAGAGGAACTAATTCAAGCTTGTATATATCTTGAAAATAACGATTTCAATGGCTTTTATAATTTTGCATCAAATTCTACGAGCGGATTATTTAATAAAGGTTATACCCACAAATATTTTTATATTTTATATCCAAGATACATTACTTCTTACCACGCGGGTACTTGGCAGCAATATTATAAACAATGTCTAAAATTACCACAAACGCAAAATTATTATGATATTGAAAAGTATTTTTTTGATAATGATTCAAATTGTAATGTCGGTGAAAAATCAAGAGAACTTAAAAAAAAATATGGTATTCCACCTAATAATCAAGGGAAAAAAGGAAATACAAAAAGTGTAAAATATTGGATTTATCAACCTGGAGAACAAGGCAGATTATGGGAGGATGTATATACCAATAACATAATTGCTATTGGTTGGGAAGAACTTGGAGATTTAAAACAATATAATTCAGAAGAAGAATTAGCAGAAAAAATTACAGAGATTTATTCTAAAAAAAGTAATCCTGACAAATTGGCAAATTGGGAATTTGCTAATGTTATGAATATTGGAGATATCGTCTATGTAAAAAAAGGATTAAAAGATTTAATTGGGCGAGGTATAGTTCAGTCTGATTATTATTTTGATGACACAAGAAGTGAATATCAAAGTGTAAGAAAAATACAGTGGACACATAAAGGAAATTACAATGTAGATTTTAGTGAATTAGGGATAAAGCAATGGGCTCAAAAAACATTAACCAATATTAGTGAATATAAGTACAAAGATTTCTGTTTAAAAATAGAGGATATATTTATGAATAACAATCAAAAAGAGCAAAATAAAATAATACCTTTAAACCAAATTTTATATGGACCTCCGGGAACAGGTAAGACGTATAATACA
>JAFUUT010000281.1 GCA_017477685.1 bacterium
ATATATATAACTATATCGGATAAAATATCTCCAAGCTCATTATATATAGCTCCTATATTGGATTTTTGATTATGCTCTCTTGCAATTACGCCATCAATATTGTTCAATGCCATTCTTATAAATAACGATACCGGTAAAACCCAATATACAAATGAATATTTTGGCAAAAACAAATATATAATTACGCCTGTTATCACTGATAATACAAAAGCTGAAATTGTTACCATATTTGCCGTTATACCGTGACTTGCCATTGAATTACATATCGGACGTAAAACATCCGAAAATTTACTTTTTAACTGATAAACTGAAATCATTTTTATCCTCCATATTTTTTACTTAAATAATAACCTGTTATAATTCTTCCCGCCTTTTATGTTCTTCTTTCAAAGAAGTAACGGCATTTTTAATTCTTTCCGTAAATACTTTTGTCGGAGTTCCGTCATATTTTATACCTTCAGACACATAAACATCCGCGATGAAAGGAACCCACAAAAAAGCACCTTTCGGGAGTATTCTGTCAGGACCGTTTATATAAATCGGTATCACCGGAACATCAGGATTCATTGCGGCAATATGTGCAACACCTGATTTAAATTCATTTATAGTATTATCTTCTCCTCTGGTACCTTCGGGATATATTATTATTGTTTCACCGGCCCTCAACGCATCATTTATTTCTTTAAACAATTCTTCTTTAGTTTTCTTTCCGAATTTTCTCTGCAAAGGAATAAGCCCCATTAAAGTCTTAAATATAAAGCTTTTTAATTTTGTATTGCAAAAATAATCCGCAGCTGCAACAGGGTGAATTTTTAAAATTTGAGAAGATGAAAACAAACTCATCAACAATAAAGTATCTACATGGCTATTGTGATTTGCAACAAGAATTGAAGGTCCTTTAGACACCTTCGGCAAATTTTCAACACCACTGACATTTACACCTAAAACCAAATAAATATACGGTTTTACAATAAACGAGAAAAATATAAATCTTAAAAATTTAGCAAACATAACCGACTTAACCTTTCATGTTCATATTTATTACAATAGTATACGTGTACGCGAAATAATGGAAAAACAGAGGAGCAGTAAATAATAAGCTGTCTAATCTGTCAAGAATTCCACCGTGGCCGGGGATTAAAGAACTTGTATCTTTAACACCCAAATCCCTTTTGATAGCCGACATCGTAACATCCCCGAAAAATCCGAAAACAGAAAGTGCGCTCCCTAAAAATATCAGCTGACCGACGCTAAACGGAGTCAACAAACGTCCCATTATAACTGCCAGAATAGTAGAGCCTATAACTCCGCCTATTAAACCTTCCCAGGTTTTATTCGGACTGACCTTAGGTATAATTTTATGTTTACCAAAAGTTTTTCCGCTAAACATCTGTATAAAATCATTTGAAACCGTAAATACCAATATAAAGAACAACAGACCCAATGCACCGCCTTGAGGATTATATTTCATAGGTATTATTGCAAGCAGTCCTAAATACCCCAAAGCATATACCGTCGTCATCAAACCGTACTGCAATACTGCCAAATTCTTTAAAAAACCGTTTACATTACTTGCCATAACCATTCTTATTGAAATTAAGATAAATACATATAACGGAATCCACAAGTAAAACAATGCAGCCCAGTGAATATAAATTATATAAAAAGAAATCGGTATTGACCAATATGCCCATAACAAAACATTCCTATCTGTCTTTCTGGTTGGAATCAAAGATAAAAATTCTTTAAAACACAAATAACTTATTAGAGTTAAAAACACAAATGCCGTTATATGATTAAAACAAAATGCCAATGTAAAAAATAAAACTATCAGGAAAAATGATTTCAAACGTATCCACATATTTTCCATGTCTTTTTTAAATACAGCTGACATTACTTTCACAAAAATCATTAACAAGAAAATTATTGAATACAAAACTACAAGTGCCAGTTTCAAATTATGCGTAAATACAAAATGTTCCACTATTCTGTCTCCTTTATAAACTTCTGCCTATTGTTCTTCTGCGGGAATTTCCGCAACACCATACGGCGTCGGGAATTGAATAACATGTCTGCCATCTTTAAGGGTACACTCCAAACCTTCAACCTTATTATCGAATGCATATTTTACAAGTACACTGTTAATTGCCTTTTTTACATCTTCACGTTCAGGCTCATGCTCTAATATAACATTAAAATCAGCAATTGCACCTTCTATATCATTTTTTCGAACC
>JAFUUT010000282.1 GCA_017477685.1 bacterium
GGTAAAAGTAAATTATGGCAAATATTAAATCTGCTAAAAAAAGAGTGTTAATAGCTGAAGCAAACAGACAAAGAAATGTTGCATTCAAATCATCCATCAAAACTGCAATTAAAAAGACATTAGAACTTGCAGCAGGAAAGGATACCGAAGCTTTGAGCGCATCACTTTCAAAAGTATATCAATTATGCGATAAGGCTGTTGTTAAAGGTATTTTGCACAAAAATACCGCAGCAAGAAAAAAATCACGATTAGCACTTGCAATAAAAAAATTAACAGAAAAATAATATAAGATTTACTTAAATGAGAGAAAGAGAAGTCATAATTGACTTCTCTTTTTTTGATACATTTCGTTACAAAAGCAAAATATTTAGCAATTAATTAAAATAAATATACTTTATATATATAAGGGGAATATTAATGTAAATAATATGAGTTTTCAAATGATGCCAATATCAACTATACCAAATTACGGAATTCCGCGTTTCAGCTACACAAGCGCAATGCCTAATTTCTATATGAGCTCAAGCATCTTTAATTACGGCTCAATGGGCAGATATATGCTACCTATGCTTCCGATTATCGGTTTGGGGGTAGCAACACCATTTATATTCAACTCCAATTTTAATTTTGGAAACATATGGAACGGTTTTACAACAGGAGTTTCAAAAGCTTGGAATGCAACTAAAAATTTCTTCTATAATACTCCTGCTGTTTCAACAAAAGTAGTAAACGAAAAATTCTGGAAAGATTTAGGGTATAATGCCTCAAAAGGACAAAAATTGGCTAAACAAGCAGCAAAAAGCGCCGCCGGAGGCTTCATAGGAAAATGCGCAAGATACGTAAAAAAGGCAATTGAGGCAGTAGGTCTGGGCAAATACATACACGGCGTAAACGGCAAAGATATGGCAAGAGCATACGGCAATAACAAAAACTTCAGAAAATATCCGGAGCAGGAATTGATACAAGCAAATTACCGGCAGGATGTATTCTTGTATTCGAAGGCGGAAAATCCGGATATAGTCAAAGATACGGTCACACAGAAATCTCCTTAGGAAACGGAACATGCGTATCAGACGGTAAAACCACACGTCCAAAACCTTGCTCGTATATTTTGGTACCTGTATAAAAAATATGCCCGGGGGGAATCAAACCCCCGACCTTGAGCTTCGGAAACTCACGCTCTATTCGACTGAGCTACGGACACATAAAATATTTAAAAAGGCGGTTTAGTAATAAACCGCCTTAATTATATTATAAGAATAAATTATTTTCTATATAGAATATCCTCAGCATTGATAGGTTGTCTTGAAGCTTCATCTGTTTCAAAGAACGGATACGGACGAATACCAATCATAGCAGCCACAAGAGAACTTGGGAAGATTTCAGCGGCATTGTTCAATTCTTTAACAGCACTGTTATAAAATCTTCTTGAAGCGGCAATATGTTCCTCAACTTCAGAGTATGTTTGCATAGCCTGCATCATCATATTATCAGCTTTTAATTGCGGATAATTTTCAACATTAACAAGTAATTGTCCCATTTTTGAAGCTATAGCATTATCAAGTTGAATTTTCTCGGAAATAGTATTCGCATCAGCTCGCAATTCAGTCGCACGAGATCTTAAAGCTGTAATTTCTTCAAAAAGACTCTTTTCGTGATCCATATATCTATTAGCGATAGTCAATATGTTAGGAATTAAATCATAACGCTTTCTGAGTTGAACATCTATACTACTCATTGCTTCACGAACATTGTTTTTCTTCTGGATAACCTGCACGTATATAGAGTAAATAAAAGCCAAAGCTACAACGACAACAACGCCCAAAATAATCAATTTTACCATAGATAAATCCTTTCTCTAAATAATATCCAAATTAAATTATAACATATTTTTCAGGTATATTCAATACTAATTCTCTCCTGCTAACACCACTGTAAAATCAGATTCCGCACACATATAATTTGCGGGTTCATACACAAATTGTTTTGATTTAACAGACGGCACTTCTTTTTTCAGTTGAGCGTAGTAATCAATAGTAACATAATCCGAATGAGCAATAAATTGAGAATGTATTGCTTTTGAAGATCCTGTACACACAACTTTGACACCGTTATTTGTCAATGCTTGCTCCAGTGCAGCCGCTTCGTCACTTTTATCAGCTGAACTCATAATACTGGCGGTATAGACATCTTTTTTGCCATCGGATTTAACCCTGTATATCAAACGATCAACAACTTTTTGAGTCTGTTCAGGGTCTAATATCCAGTAACTTACGATGCCATATTTATTTGGAGAACCGGGAAGCATTGCAACTTCAATATTATCCATATCAAAGTGAGTCGCTAATGTAGCATATTGAGTCATTTCGTAAGGACTCATATCAGTTTTTACATATTTATTCGCAACTGAAACGATTTTTGGGATTTTTACGATTGTTTCAGGCTTTTTCAAATCCGCTAAAAGACCTCTCAAAAACCACTGCTGCCTTTTAGTTCTGCCGATATCACCCATGGTATCGTGACGGAATCTTAAATATTCCACAACATCATTTTCCGTTAAGTGGTGCTGTCCCTTTGTAAAATTAATATGCAATTTCCCCGACCAATCGTCATAGTGCATATTCTTTTCGACATAAATATCAACACCGCCCAAAGCTTTTACAACTTCTCTTACCCCTTGATCGTGGAACATAATATACCTGTCAACCTTTACACCAAGAGAATCTTCTACGGTTTTCACAGTCATTTTTATCCCGCCGATGGCATGAGCGGCATTAATTTTTTCCGTGCCATGTCCATTTGGCAAAAACACTTTACTATCACGAGGAATAGAAATTGCGTTAATAGTTTTACTTTTAGGATCAATATTCATCAATATAATAGTATCTGTACGCGTGCCGACCCACAAATCAGAATCTGCCCCATTTGAATCTACACCCAAAAGCAGAATATTCTGCCTGCGAGGGCCAAACGGAAATACAAATTCCGGTCTTGTTTTAGCACTATTAGTACGTGATAACTTTGCAAAAATATTTGATATAAACGAATTTTCACCGAATCTTTTATTTATAAATTCTTGATTTCCCGCAAATAAAAATAAGGAAGCAACCGCGAGAATAAAAACTAAAAAC
Source organism: bacterium (assembly GCA_017477685.1). GTDB lineage: Bacteria > Cyanobacteriota > Vampirovibrionia > Gastranaerophilales > Gastranaerophilaceae > Zag111. The sequence continues at coordinate 3,132 of JAFUUT010000282.1, forward strand.
ATAACAGACAGAACCTTGCCAAAAGCGGATGAACCCGTTTTCACTTTACGGCGGGCATAATGTTCATACGGGCTTCTCGGGCGGTAACGGTGCTGAGTACGTATTGCCATTCGGTAATGTTTATTATTATCACGTATCATATTTTCTCTGTTATTTATTTCCTTGTATTTATACATTCTACAATAAATTAATAAAAAGAAA
>JAFUUT010000283.1 GCA_017477685.1 bacterium
CGTCAGAACGGCTTAAAAATTATAAAAACCTGACAATTGTAAAAAGTTCATACACAAATATAAAAAGTGTTATGAAAGAACTCGGGATCGAAAAAATTACAGGGGGAGTTTTATTTGATTTAGGAGCTTCATATCATCAATTAACTAAACAAGAAAGAGGCTTCTCATTTATGAAAGAAGCACCTTTAGATATGAGATTCAATCAGGATTCCGATTTTAGCGCTTATGATATAGTAAATAATTACAGTGAAGATGAGTTGGTGAGAATTTTTTCGGAATACGGAGAGGAACGATTTTCAAAAAGAATTGCACACGCAATTGTATCTAAAAGAAAAGTGACCCCGATCCGAACAACAACAGAACTTGCAAATATAATTACAGAGTCAACTCCTCATATAAAATCAAAAATTCACCCTGCGACAAGAGTTTTTCAGGCAATAAGAATTGAAGTAAATCAAGAATTACAAAATGTAAAAAAAGCAATAATCGACATATTTGATTTATTGGAGTTTGGTGCTATAATTAGCATTATCAGTTTTCACTCTTTGGAAGACAGGATAGTAAAGCAGACATTTAAATATTACTCGCAGCACTGTCATTGCGACAAAAATCAAATGATATGTAATTGTCCGCCTCCAATACTCGAATTGGTAAACAAAAAGCCAATAACAGCATCCGAACAGGAGTTAAAAGAAAATCCACCTTCCCGAAGTGCAAAACTAAGAATTGCAAGATTTATAAAAAAATAAAACAGGGGCGGAGATGACTTTAAACACCATAACAGAAAATAACCATATTGTACGCACTCAATCAAGCGTTACAGTTCCGTCCTCTATAAATAATAGCTATGACAACGTAATTGACGGGCCTTTTTATTATTCAAAACCCCCTCTTACGTTAAGAGATGCGGTTACAAGAAAAATAAATAAAACATTGTGTATATTCCTTCTAATTACGATTGTCGTTACTTTTGTAAGCTATTATATTGCAATGAATTATGAAGCCAAACTAAACAGCCTTGATAGAGAAATCATCAGGATTAAAACCGAAAACCAAGATTTACAGGCGGATTTAGACCGTTATAAATCATTCAACAATGTTGATAACAATGTAGAAAAATTTAATTTACTCCAAAAGGCTGAAAAAGTCATCGAAGTTACAGCAATGAGCTCTGCAAACACAACTATCCCCATCAAAAAAACAGTACCTATAAAATATAATTGGACAATCGGATATTAATTTTCATTACGAACTTTATCCTCCATTTGGATGAATTTATACAAAAAGCTAAAGTTTTTTGCATAAGAGCCGACAATAAATACAGAAGGTTCATGAGTAACAAGGATTTATTATGGATAAAGAAGAAAAAACCAATGGCGTTTCAATATTTGGTCAATCGGATTTTTTAATCGAATCGGACCCTATAGAGGAGATGTTCGCTCTCAATTTGGGAGATTTTATATCGGAGAATCTTATCTCTGAAGATTTAGCAAAGAAAATAAGCATAAAATCAAATAAAAAAGA
>JAFUUT010000284.1 GCA_017477685.1 bacterium
TACAGAATTGATATAAGAGCATTCTCTCAAGAAGGTCAAACTCAGGGCTCTATGTTTGAACTTGTTAATAATACCGCATTTGAGATGACAAATGTTTCAGTTGAGAATGCAAAACGTTATGAATCGGATACTATAAAAGACGGCTCCGTAATTTATGCAAATAATGAAAATGCTACAATAACTCTAAACAATGTAGACTTTAAAAATAACAGCGTAGATGCGGGTAATGGCGGTGCTGTTGCAAATATCAGCAGTTCTTCATTGTATTTGAACACATCTGAGATATCCGGAAATACTGCGAGTGGTAATGGCGGTGCTATTTATAACACCTCTGCTGGTTTAACCGTTCTGCAGAATGTAAATGCATATTCTAATACTTCTACAAATGGTTTAGGCGGTGCGATTTATACGAATGCCGATATGCTTATATCCGACTCCATCTTTGGTGTAGATGCGCAAGGCAATGTATTATTAAACAACGATAAAAACGGTCAAAATGATATTTATATTGATGGTAATTCAAGTGTTGTATTTAATACTTCTTCCGAAATTGAAAGTGTCATCAATAGCGGTGTTGCCGGTAGCGGTAATTTGATAAAAACAGGCAGCGGTATACTTAATCTTGGCGGTAAAAATGATGCATTGACAGGAATTTTGGCAATCGCTGCAGGAACTGTTAATTACAGTGCTGATGATGAGAATGATACTTTTGCAGGCGGTAGCGTTCAAATAGCTGAAAATTCTCAATTGATTATGAATATTTCGGATGACGATGATATTCAAACTCAAAGTTTAAACAATGTAAACGGATTTACAAACAGTGATGGTATAAAAACAAGCGGTTCTATTGTAAAAACAGGTGCAGGAACTTTGTTGCTGGGCGGTGATAATTCAGGATTTGAAGGTTCAGCAATAATTAAGAACGGTACATTAGAATATGTTGCGGATGAATCAACTGACAGATATTTTGGAGGTTCTACCGTAATTGGTGATACTCAAACTTCCGGTCAGAGTGCTAATTTAGTTCTCAATATTTCCGAAAATGTTGCAAATCAAGTATTATCGAATGTAGTATCTGCAACTCAATCAGTTAATACAAATGAAAAAATTACCAAAACAGGCAAAGGCAGTATAGTTGTTACAGGTGACAATTCAGGGTTCTTTGGTCAAACTGATATAAATGAAGGCAGCCTGATTTATAAACCTGAAAACACAACAGACAAATACTTCAGCGGTAATACTGTCATCGGGCAAAACGGCATACTTGAAACTCAAATTGCTAAAGCTACAAGCGAAGGTGCATCCTTAGCTAATCAGACAATCGGCAATATTTACGGTACGGGTAAATTTGTAATAAATAATGAATACTCAAATGAGAATACTCAAGGCAGAGTTCAGCTTGTCGGAACAAATGATTTTACTGGTCTAACCGATATCAAGAGCGGAATTCTTGCATATGTAAATAACAATGGAAATTTTGTATCTGGTGATATTCAAATAGAAGAAAACGGTACATTAGAATATACAACAAAAGAAAACGGTACGATATCTAACAAAGTAACTGGTGACGGTACATTCAACAAACTCGGTTCTGACACAACATTATCAATTACCGGTGATATGAGCGGATTTGTAGGTACTACAAACATCAAGGAAGGCACATTACTCTTTAATGATGCTGACGGCGGCTTATTTGTCGGCGGCAATGTCAATATATTGGGCTCATTAAATTATATTGCATCTTTGCAAGATGAAGAATTATCAAATAATTTATCGGGTACAGGAACATTTAACAAATCAGGCGAAAAGACTGTTACTATTACAGGTGATAATTCTCACTTTACGGGTACTACAAATATCAATGAAGGTACATTGGCATACAATAATGCTAACGGCGAATTTGTTGGTGGAGATGTTAATGTTACAGGCACTTTGGATTACACAACAGGCGCAAATACTACTGATAGCTTGAATAATAAGATTACAGGCAGCGGTACAGTGGTTAAAAACGGTGCCGGAGAATTAGTAATAAATAATACCGTAAATGGCGATAACCGTTATACCGGAGAATTTGATGTAAATGCAGGCACTTTAACAATTAATGCTTCCGCTCAGGCTCAAGAAGGGGTATTTGATTATAGTGCGGTTGTATCTAACGGTTCTGTACTGAATTACAATTCTGCTGCAAATGATAGTTACAATATTAATGGCAATTCAAAATTCAGCTATGAGGGTAGCGGAAATGAAATTAATTTTGCAAACGGTACATATAACCTAAGTGGAGATTTGACAAATGCCGCAGGGAATACAACATCATTTATAAATGCTTCGGTAAATTCTTTAGACACAGCTTCGTTCAGCGGGAATTACGTATTGGATAATTCAAGTTTGAATACAAGCGATGGTTCATTGAATACTTTAACATTTGCGCAGTTGTCAACCTCAAATGATAATAATTTGACTATTGATTTCAGTTTTGGTGCAAACGCAAGTGACCAAATCGTGTCAACTGCTGCGGGCGGAAGTTTGATATTGGATGCCATAAATGTATTTAATACTTCAGATGACGGTAATAATTTAACTCGTGATATTCAGGTTCTATCAGGTTTGAGTTTTGCAAATACTGACTATCAAACGGAGTTGATGTCTGATTTGTATATTTATACGACAACGATTGTAGACGGTAATACATTACATCTTGTTGCAAGCGGGTATGCAACCGCAGATTCGTTGTATATACTAAATCACTTAAAGAGCGGCGAAAGAACATTCCAGCTTGTCGGAGATGGTACAAGTTATTATACAAATAAAGATTTAGAACAAACTTTAGAAGGTTCATTAAATATTGCAGGTCGTACAACTGACAGAGCGGATACGATAATAGCAAGAACAAGTTCTACTGATGACGAACGCCATTCAATGTTTAATTTAGCATATAATAATGCGTCATTAAATATTTCTGATGTAACTATTCAGGATGCTCAAACGGATTCAAACGGTTCTGTAATTAATGCAACCAATTCAACGACTCATGTTTCTATTGAAAACACTACAATTCAAAATAACAATTCAGGCGGCAATGGCGGTGCGATATACAGTGTAGTAGATTTGAATATCAAAAACAGTGATTTTGTCAACAATACTGCCGCAGGCAAAGGTAATGATATCTATCTTGCTCAGGGTGCGGGTGTTTCATTTGAAACAGGTGCGAATGGCAATACATTATCAGGCGGTATTGCAAGTGCAACAGATGCAAGTCAATTTATAAAAACCGGTTCTGGAGATTTGAACTTAAGCGGCAAAAATTCTGATTATCTTGGAACTATTGATATTCAAGAGGGAGATTTGAATTATAATGCTTCAAGTGCAAATGATTCGTTCTTTAGTAATGCCAACGGGGTTAAAATTGCAGATGGCTCTACTGTTAATGTTGATGATAAAGGTTTAACAAATCTTGCCGTAAGTAATTTATCAGGCGAGGGCGAATTCAATAAAAACGGTTCTAAGACATTGACACTGACAGGTGATAATTCAGGATTTACCGGTGATATAAATGTTAATTCAGGCAAATTAGCATTTGATAATGCAGGTGATAACGAATTTGTATCAGGAGATGTTCTGGTTTCCGGTATTCTTGAGTACACAGCATCAACAGATGATACTATAGTCAATGATATAGCAGGCAGCGGAACTTTTGATAAACAAGGTGAGGGAACTTTATCGATAGTTGGTGATGAATCTGCATTTGACGGTAAAGTTGATATTAATGCAGGTACTGTTGCATATGATACGGCTTTGGGCGGCATATTGTTCGGTGCCGGTACAACATATGAAATATCGGATGATGCGTCTTTAGATTTGACAACTAATGATGAAGATGAAGTTATTTCTATTCAAAATGTATCAAGTCAAGGTTCAAATAATACCGCAGCTATTAATAAATATGGAGAGGGAACTCTTGAATTAAACGGCAATAATACCGCATATAGAGGCGATTTGAATATTCACAGCGGTAATGTTGCATTTGAAAATTCTACAGGTAATACATACATCTCCGGCAATACAGATATTTCTCAAGGTGCATCTTTAGATTACATTGTTGTTAATGATACATCTTTGGCAAATGTTTCTGGTTCAGGCGATTTGAACAAGTCAGGTTCCGCAGAATTAGTATTTAATGAAACGGAAAATACATTTAGCGGAAATGCAAATGTTCTTGACGGAACATTGACTGTTGACGGAAATGATAATGCTAGTGATTTTGCGTTCAGTACTACTGTTACAAATGGCAATTTTGTTTACAATGCAGGTCTGGGTACGGAATTAACTATCGGTGGTGCAAATTCTAAATTCTCATTTGAACAAGGAGCATCAGGCAGTGCAACATTCAACGGTCAAGGAACTTCTGAAACAACATATAATTTGGGCGCAATTGGTAATTTGAATGATAATACTTCTGTTGCTATAACAAATTCAACTATAAAGCTTACAGATGATAATTATGATTCAGGGAATTACACAATAACTGATTCTATCATAGATTTGATAAATAATGATGCGTCAGACAATAAATCATTTGAGAATTTGACCGTAAACGGCAATTCAAAAATAAAGA
>JAFUUT010000285.1 GCA_017477685.1 bacterium
AGAACAGAAACTCGCAATACGTGAAGATGCATTGGAAGACAAAATTCAAGAATATACAGAAAAGGATTTGGAAGTTCAACGTAAAAAAGATGAATTATTAGAAAAAGAAGATTATTTGGCTGAACTTGTTCAAAAACAAACCGAGGAATTGGAAAGAATTTCCGGTATGTCGATAGAAGAAGCAAAAAATACATTATTGGAACAATTAAAAAATGATCTTGCTCAAGAGCAGATGCAATTAATCAGAGAAAATGAAGCCAAAATAAAAGAAACTTCACTTGAAAAAGCTAAAGAGATTTTATCTACAACGATGCAAAGATGCATGATAGAACAGGTTGTAGAAACTACTGTTTCTGTTGTTGCATTGCCAAGTGATGAAATGAAAGGTCGTATTATAGGTCGTGAAGGCAGAAATATCAGAGCTTTGGAAACATTAACAGGTGTTGATTTGATTATTGATGATACTCCTGAAGCAGTTGTATTATCAAGTTTTGACCCTGTAAGACGCGAAATCGCAAAACTTGCATTGGAAAAATTAATTGTGGATGGTCGTATTCACCCTGTAAGAATTGAAGAAATGGTTGCAAAGGCTAAGGAAGAAATTGATAAAAAGATTTGGACCGAAGGTGAAAATGCCGCTTTAGAAATGGGCGTAATGGGCTTGAATAAAGAGCTTATAAAAACTTTGGGCAGATTATATTACAGAACAAGTTACGGACAGAATGTTTTAAAACATTCTCTTGAAGTTGGTCATATCGCCGGTATGTTGGCAGCGGAACTTGGTGCAAATGAAAAAATCGCTAAACGTGCAGGATTATTGCATGATATCGGTAAAGCAGTTGACCAAACTCAAGAGGGGACTCATATTCAGCTTGGTGTTGAAATTGCTAACAGATATGGAGAGAAACCTGAAGTTATTCACGCAATTGAAGCTCATCATGATGATGTTGTTGCAAATACAATTGAGGCAGTGCTTGTCAAGGTCGCAGATGCAATTTCGGCTGGCAGACCTGGAGCAAGACGTGATACTTTAGAAATTTATATCAAGCGTTTACAAAAAATAGAAGAAATAGTAAACAGTTACGAAGGTATAAAACAGTCATTTGCAGTTCAAGCAGGTCGTGAGGTTCGTATTATTGTTCAAGCAGATATGTTTGATGATTTGGCATCAGGCAAGTTAGCAAGGGATGTTGCAAAGCGTATAGAAGATGAACTTGATTATCCGGGACAAATTAGAGTTACTGTCGTAAGAGAGTTCAGAGCAACTGAAATTGCCAAATAAACAAGTGTATCAGGGTTAGAATAAATGAATAAGTCAATAAAAGTTATATTTTTTGGTGATATTGTCGGCAAACCGGGAAGGTTTGCCGTCAAGGAATTTCTGTCAGAGAAAAAAGATGAATATGATTTTGTTGTTGCGAATGTGGAAAATGCCTCTCACGGATTTGGTTTAACCGAAAAAAATTATAATGATTTTGTCGAATATGGTGTGAATGCAATGACTTGCGGCAACCATATTTGGGATAAAAAAGAGATTTTTTCATATATTGATAGTGCTGATAAACTTGTCAGACCCATTAATTACCCAAAAGATACCCCAGGTGTCGGCTGGCGTATAATTGAGTGTAACGGTTTCAAAGTTGGGGTAATAAATGCTCTCGGGCGTGTGTTTATGAATATAATTGATTCTCCGTGGGAGATGATTAAAGATGTGAT
>JAFUUT010000286.1 GCA_017477685.1 bacterium
CAGATGCACTACGGCTTTTGCCTCTGGCTTTCCAGATAATGCAATAAGAGCATCTGCTGTCGCAGCCGTCTTGAATTTTTAAACTCATACGGGTTTTGGAAGTATCATTTAACCCAACTTCATTAAATTCGCATAATGACATGACATCTTTTGCGCAATATTTTTCATGTCTGGTCAAATAATCATACAGATGTAACTTCTCATCATTACCGATTACATAATCAATAAAATCATATTCAAGCAATTTTTCTTTTTCAATTTGCGCAATACATCCGGTTAAAACTGTTACAATTTCCGGCTTTTTATGCTTTGCCGCCCTTAAAAGATATAAGGCTTCATTATCACTTTTGTGGGTAACTGAACAGGAATTTAGAATATAAAAATCTGCATCCTCAACTTTCTCTGCTTGAGTCCAATGATGAGAAATCAAATTTTCTTTAATAATTGCTGATTCAAATTGGTTAGATTTACAACCCATTGTATGAATGTAAAAATTCTTCATTCCTGAATAATATTAAAAACAATAAGAATTGTAAATATTTGTGTAGATATTTCCCATAACTAGCAAAAAATTTTACTTTCTGTTTTTAAACATGTATAATAGAATCGTGAAAGGTATAGGTGTAGAATGGAAAAAGTTGATGCTGTATCTTTAGGAATGATGAACCAGTTTGCAAAGATGCGTGATAACGATTTACGCCGGGCTGCTTATATACATGCTTCTGAGGCGGTCAATGATAAAAAGCATAGAAACATAGATAAAGGCATCTTATACTCTATTCCGGTTGTCGCAGGTTTATCCGAGGCAACACGTACCGCACCAAGAATAGCAAGAGTTGGTAATTTTGGGTTAGGTGCAGCCAGCTGGGCTCTGGCATTTTTAACAATAGGTGCTGTTGATAAGGTTCAAAGAGGTCTTGAAAAGTACTCAAAATCTTTGAGAGATTTTAACGAGAATCATTCTACAATGGCAATGCTTACAACATTGGGGGTGAGTATTGCAGGCTATATGGCGGTAACAAGGGGAGCTTCAAAATACCTTAATAAAAACAGCGAAAAAATAATTAAAACAGTTGCTCCATATGTTGATAAACTTTCACAAAAACTTGAAGCAAGTAAATTATTAAATAAAGCTTCTGAACTTTCAGCCAAAGTTCCGTCATCATTCAAAGATGTATCTAAAGTGCTCTTAAGTTGGGCGCCAATTGCATTGCTGCTTTCTAGATTTACCCATAGGATGAGCCATGAACAAGCAAGAGTATCTGAATATGTAGATAGCTATACTGATTTAAAAACTCAACAGTCAATAGTAAGAGAAGCCCTTGCATCTGCAGAAAAAGAACAATAAATTATTAACATAATAAAAAAATAGTATCGGTATTTACCGATGCTATTTTTTATACTATAATACAATTTATGAGGGTCGTTATTTTAGGAAAAGGGTTGATGCTTGCCAATATTATTCTTGGCGCGCAAGATGCGGGAGCGGATATTGTCGGTGTTTTTCGCTATGAGCAAACCAGTTGTTCAAGGCTAAAATTATTATTTCAGGATTTTTTTAATCCAGCACCGGAAGTAACACTAATAAACGAACTAAAATTAAATCAAATAAGATTTAGCTCCGCAAACGAAGAATTATTCAGAAAACTATTAATAAACTTAAATGTAGATTTACTGATAGTCGGGACTTGGAAAGAAAAAATAGAACCGGAGACATATAATATTCCCAAAATTGCATCTGTCAATGTTCACCCCTCAATGCTGCCAAAATACAGAGGCCCAAATCCATATATGCAAACAATTTTGCATGGAGAGAACTATTCCGGTGTTACTTTGCACTTAATGAACGAAAAATTCGACGCAGGAGCAATTTTAAAACAAAAGAAAATTCCTATATATGAAAATGACACTTCAAAAGAGCTGAAAGATCGTACAATACGAGAAGCAAGAACACTTGTTACAGAGCTGCTTAACGATTTAAATGAAAAAATACTTACCCCTGTTAATCAAGACGAAAAACATGCAACATACTATCCGAATATAACAGGCGAAGAAATGATGCTGGATTTTGAAAAACAGACATCGGACGAAATTTCAAGAACAATAAGAGCTCTGCATCCATTTTTACCAAGCTATATTACCCATAAAAATAAATTTTTCAAAGTTGACCCGTACAAATTTAAAATCCTTGATATCTCAAACGGCAAAGCAGGAGATATAATCGCTAAAAATCCGCAAAAAGCATCTATTACAATCGTATGCAAGGATAATAAAGCAATCAATTTTTCAAATTTGACTTTATATAAATCATCAGGCGTAAAAAAATATATAGAAAACAAAGTTGTTACAATATAGCCTAAACTTTGTGCCTATCAAGCATAACCATAAGAACTGAAATATCTGCAGGTTTTATTCCCCCGATACGAGAGGCCTGTGCAAGATCTTTCGGCCTTACTTTTGAAAGTTTATCTTTTGTTTCGGAAGAAATATGGTCAATCTTGCTATAATCAATATCATCAGGAATTTTAAAGCGTTCTAATTTACCGGCCTGCGCAACTTGTTCTTCTTGACGTTTCAAATAGCCGTCATATTTGATAATTACATCAACTTGTTCATAAACATCCCTTGGGACATTTAAATCCTTTGTCTCTGAATCAATCTCTTTTATAATTTTATAATCAATCCCCGGGCGCTTTAAAAGTTCTGAAGCTCTTATACCTCTATCCAGGTGCTGCTCATATTTTGACAATATAGAATTAACTTCTTCTGATGCAGTAATCTTAAGAGATTCTAAACGGCTTTTTTCATTTATTATAGCCTCTTGTTTTTCTAAATATCTTTGATACTGAGCATCATCCACAAGACCAATTTTATGTCCTATCGGTGTCAAACGAGCATCTGCATTATCCTGTCTCAAAAGCAGACGATATTCTGAACGTGAAGTGAGCATCCTGTACGGGTCTTGAATATCTTTAGTAACCAAATCATCAATTAATGTACCTATATAAGAGGAACTTCTCGAAAGCTCAAGCATTTCAGAGCCATTGACATAATTGTACGCATTGATTCCTGCAATAAGACCTTGCGCGGCAGCTTCCTCATAACCGCTTGTTCCGTTTATTTGCCCGCCGAAGAATAAACCCTTTATTTTTTTAGACATTAAGGAATGAGTTGTCTGAATTGCAGGGACATAATCATATTCAACAGCATAAGCAGGTTTTATCATATGTGCTTTTTCTAATCCGGGCAAACTTCTTATCATTTGAATTTGAACATCTATAGGTAAACTCGTTGAAAATCCCTGAATATATGTTTCATAAGTTCCAAGCCCCTCAGGCTCAATAAATATATGATGGGAAGGATTTGAAGCAAAACGAACAATTTTATCTTCTATAGACGGGCAGTAACGAGGGCCTACACCATGTATCAATCCTTGATACATAGGAGATTTATCAAGATTTTCACGGATAATTTTATGAGTCAATTCATTTGTTTTTGTCAAATAGCAAGGATAAGTTTTTCGAACAGGTCTGTCAGGTTTAAAAGAAAAGAAATTTAATTCTTCATCCCCGGGTTGAATAATCATCTTTGAATAATCAATCGTCCTTTTATCTATACGTGCAGGAGTGCCGGTTTTAAGTTTTTTTGTTTCAATACCGAGCTTATGCAATGATTCAGATAGACCAATGGCAGCCTTTTCACCGAGTCTGCCGGCACTATACGAACGAAGTCCGATAAAGATTTTACCATCCAGTGATGTACCCGTTGTCAAAACAACAGCTCTGGTACTATATTCAACTCCAAATTCATCAACAGCCCCGGAAATTTCGTCATTTTCGACTTTCAATTCTGTTATGCAGCATTGTTTTATAAATATATTGTCATTACTTTCCAATATATTACGCATAAAATACGAATATTCTCTTTTGTCCGATTGAGCGCGCAGAGCCCTTACTGCAGGTCCTTTAGAAGAATTTAGCATTTTCATTTGAAGATAAGTTGCATCGGTGACCTCACCCATTATGCCGCC
>JAFUUT010000287.1 GCA_017477685.1 bacterium
AAAAATGTATAATTTTACAGGAGGGCGCTCAGGAAGTAATATATTTTCATCCAGTGGTGACACAATAGGCTACCTTCCAAAAATGTATAACTTTACAGGAGGAACCTCAAGGAATATATTTTCAGGGTGCGGTTCAAACGGAAGCTCTTATAATTTTACAGGGAATATATTTGCAAGTAATACCTCCTCACCGCTCAGCGCTATAAAAAGCGGTAATACAAGTACGACAACAGGAATTACTAAAATCGCATCACTAACGAATACATCGGCAGCAAATAAGTCTGCAAAAACGAATAACATCTCTGACAATTTCAGCATTAATACCTCAAAAATACCTAAGATGAAATCAGCATTAAAAACTTCAATTTCGCAGGAATGCATTAACACGGCAGTTACATATATTGGAGACAGCGAGGACAACGGTAGAGCCGCGAAATTTACTAAAACACATAATTGCCCAAACCCGAAAGAATGGTGCGCTGATTTTGTAACGTATGTTACTTATGAAGCTTGCAACAGGCAAGGTAAAACTCCTCCTGCAGGGTTTGGTAGTCACGATGTCAGAACAATGAAAAATTGGGCAATAAAAAACGGATATTTTGTTCGCACTTCTAACATTGCCGATAACGGAAAATATTTTATTTCTATGAATATTAAACCGGGGAATATAATAATTTTGAATGAAAACGGAGCTTCACATACAGGTTTTGTTGAAAGAGTCGATTGGGACGGAACAATACATACGGTTGAAGGAAACAGAGATGATAAAGTTACAAGAGCTGCATATGAACCAAGTTCAAAAGATTATAAAAATATAAGCGGGTTTATTCAACTTGCATAAGTATTTGGGTCTTTAAATCTTCGACTGTACCGTTATTAAAAACAACTATGTCCGATTTACGCATCTTATCGATTTGCGGAATCTGCGCATTCATTCTTATTTGTGCATAGTCTTTTGTGTAATTGTTTCGCATTATCAGCCTTTCTAAGCGTATTTCATCGTCAGAATATATGAATATTATTCTGTCAAATAAATCTTGCATATTTGCCTCAAATAGCAATGGTATTGCCACAAATACTTTGTCTTTCGAGGAATTTTGCTCAAAGAATTTCTGAATTTCAAGTTTTACAATAGGATGAATTACAGATTCAAGTTTATCTTTAAGATTTGGGTTAGAAAACACAAGTTTACCCAGTTTATCACGCGATATTTTGTTATTCTCGAATATATCATAATCCTTAAATGCCGCAATAACATCTTTATTATCGGATAATATGTTGTGGCAGACCTTGTCTGTGTCTAAAACTGCATATCCTTCGGTTTCAAGTATGTTTTGAACTGTTGATTTGCCGCTTGCAATGTTTCCGCATATTGCGTATTTAATCATTCTTTTTTACCTTATTTAAAAAGTTCTTTAACTCTTTTATCTGCTGTGGCTTAATCGGTTTGAATTCTCCGCGTTTTAGTCCGTCTAAGTTAAGAGTTGCGTGCTGAATTCTCTTTAATGAAACGACATTATGTCCAAGATGTTCAAACATCTTGCGTATTTGCCTGTTTAGTCCTTGGAATAGGAGAATTTCCATTGTTGTATGCTTATTATCGACTTCGAGTATTCTTACCTGTGCATAAGCAATTTTGTCAGGTTCAATTTCGATGCCGTTGTTCATCTTTGCTATATCGTCATTTGTAATTTTGCTATCAATGGTAACCCTATACAATTTAGGAACTTTGACGGACGGATGAGTAAGCTCATTGGCAAGTTCACCGTCATTTGTTAATATCAAAAGACCTGTTGAGTCTTTATCCAATCTGCCTACCGGATTCAAATGATGCAGATTTTCAGGCAGCAGGTCATATATAGTTTTTCTTCCGTTTTCGTCATCGGAAGTTGTGATATAACCGGCAGGTTTATAAAATCTGTAATATTGCAATTTTACGGGATGAATAAGTTTATTTTCAACAAATACCTTGTCTTTATCCTGAACAAGATACCCGAGTTCCTTAACAGTTTTACCGTTAATTTTAACAACACCTGATTCGATTAGTTCATCAGCCTTTCTGCGCGAACACAATCCTGATGATGCAATATATTTATTAAGTCTGGTTCCTGCCATTTCTACCTCAATATTTTAATACTTATATCTTAACATAAATTTATATTTTATGAGCACTGTAGCAAAAAATAATATTTACATGTTTTGATAGTACACAAGAGTATAACATAAGGAGATATTAATGAATATCGCAATATGCGGCTTGGATAATCAAAGAAGCAGAATTAATAAATGAAAGAGATACTCTTGTTAATAAGTCAAATAGGACGCAATTAGATTATGTACGAAAATCGATGGAACAAAAAAGATAAAAGAAAGGTAATAGAATTATGAAAATCCAACCTAATTATATTCGCCCAAACTATTCTCAACCCGCATTCAAAGCAAGCTTTGATTTACAAGATGAAGAAACAAAAACCGAATTAAAAAGAGCTCTCAGGACCTCTAACGGACCTGATTATATCTATTCTCTTATGGAAAATCTAAAAAAAATTAAGTCAGATGACGTATTATCGATACAATCAGACTGGGATTTTTATGGT
>JAFUUT010000288.1 GCA_017477685.1 bacterium
GTCGCCGATATTATTTTGTACCTTTGTGATGATGCCATTGTTATTGAATTCAACATTTAATATCCCGAAATGTTCTCCGTCACGTCCTGCTTGTGTAATAACTATAGGTTCTCCTGTTTGAGAATAGAAAAGGTTTTCATTCTGTTTTATGTCTTCGAGTAAATTGTGTGTGTGTGCTCCGTGTATTATATCAACACCGTGTAATTGTTTGGCCAGTTCCAAATCCTGTCTGTACCCCGCATGTGATAATATTATAACTTTATTTATTCCTTGTTTTTCAAATTCATCAACTTGTTTTTGTATTTGAGGAATAGATTTTTTAAAGTCTTCTTCAATATGTAAATCAGGCAAATGGTCTTGCAATTTTACATGTACGTGTAAATCAGGCGGGACAAGTCCTATAATCCCATATTTATGACCGTTTATTTCTTGGACATATGATTTTTCTATTATATTGTGTATTGGATTGTTTTCGGATGGATTCATATTCAGACCAAGAAGTTTGTAATTCTTGTTTTTAATAATGCCGGCTAATTGATTTGTCGGCATATCACATTCGTGATCGCCTAGTGCTGTTGCAAGAAAACCTCCGATATTCAAGAATTTGTTACCGACTTTTACGTGTTTTTCATCTTCTCCAAGCATAATATCGCCTGATGCAAATTTCATCTTATCTTTACTTGATGGTGTGTATGTATCAAAATCATTGATGGCATTAACCAGTCTTTCCATTCGAATATTTTGTCCGTGCAGGTCATTTATATAAAAGATACTTGCTTTTATTGTTTCATTATTCTTTGCTGCAGGAGCTTGATTTGTTCTATTAAAATACGGCCTTAATAGATTGGTGCTGCTATATGTATTATTGATGCTGTTAATCATACACTTAACCTTTTCTAACAATATTAATGACTGTAAAAGAAAAACTTGCTATCTTCCCGTAAAAATTGTTACAAAAATAAATCATATCCTATAAGCATAAATATTTTACTGTGCTTATGCAACAGCTTGTTTTTTCATCTCTTTAAACATTGCAATGCCTTCAACCCAAGTAGGTACAACATTCATGTCTGCTTCCACGACTTCTTTCGGTAATGCGGCGTGGTGAATTTTTGGCAGCAAATAATCTTCATTGTACTCAATAGGTTTTGAAATATCATCATCTGTATCATTACAAATAAATGTTAATTTACCGTCTTTATTTTGTTTGTATCCGACGATTGTGATTTCATGACCATTGATGATTATATTGTTCGCATCTGTTTGAGTATATCCGATGATAATGTTTTCACCCATATCCAAAGCTGTTGTCAGATGTTTTTTCATTGTATTTAAGTCTGTTTCATATCCTATCAGTCTGGCATTTTCATCTACTGTTTGGTATGTAACAGAAAGAATATTTTTATCAAATACAACAGATTCGGTAAAAGTTTTTTCAAACTCAATCAAACCTTTATCGTTTTGGTTGAACTTACCGGTTCTCTTGTCGGTAAGCGAATTATATGATTGCTGCGAACCGATTTGCATAAATGTTGATTGCATCAATACATCCAGCGGCGTTCTTTCGTACGGATCTTTATCCGCTGTTTGAATTTGCGCTCTAATGATTGCATTTTTATCCGGTGCAAAAGTCAGGGTTGCATCATTATAATTATTCATTTTAAAAGGTATCTCAAATGCATTTAATAGCCATATCCCTGTCAATGTATTATCTGCAAGATTGTCCAGTTTGATGTTTCTTTGGGACGATAATTGAGGTGAACTGATATCTTTTGCCAGTCTTGCGAATTCGGCAGGCATTTGTTTGGCTAATTTGAATTCCGTACTGGCCGCAACGCATGTACCGGACTGTTGAACATTTATGTCATTAGGATTCCCCTGCCCATTTGCTTGAATGGCATTCTGTTTGAATTGATTTGGTATATTACCAAACTGTTGTGTGATTAAAAATGGGTATGCTACTGTTGCGATAATATCCTTTAAAATTCCGATGTTATCTAAACCTTGAGCTCTCGGTTCTGTTAAAATCTTGTGGAGATTGTCCAAAACAGTACTATTATCATTGGATTTGCTATTTAGTAATACCCCATTTTTCAATAATGTTTCCAATACTTTTCTGCTATTTTTATCCAAACTTGAAGTGATATCAGAGTATTTTTTCTTCTCCTCTCTGTTACTAAGTTGTGTTCTTATTTCAGTGTTTACGGTAGAATTTCCAAATATAACAGAAGCCTTGTTGCTGTCAAAATTAACAACAGGACTATTATTTGCCGGTTGTTGAGGCTTCACAACAGGATTAATTGTTGTGTTATAATTATAATGTTGTTGGATACATGAATTAATTTTTTCTACCATAGACACTCCACATATATATTAAAAAATAAAGACAAAAAAAATTGCTACTAAATGGCACTTTTGTAAATAAATTTTAATAAAAGGAAAATAATTGGAAGATTGTAAGATAAAACCGTTAACAAAAGACCAAATATTGATATCTATAGACAGATTGACACGCTTTAAGGAAACTGAAACCAAATACTTACGTGTGTTTAAAGATATCTTGACACACAATCTTATTGCTCCAAAGTTTGGTAAAAATGCTCTTGATACTATGAGTTATGAAGAACTGACCGCTTATGCTTCAAATATTTTAAATGAGTCTTTAAAAAAATTAAATGTTTGGGCGGAAAATGATTTATTCATAAATTTAAAATTAAAAGATTATGAACATTCCGTTTTCAAGATATCACAAGATGTAGACATTCTATTAAATAATAGTATAAATTATAGTGCATGTTTAAAGTTAATAGATAATGATTCGGTGAAAAATCTGTTGTGGTTAAAAGAATTATCGCAAGGCAAAAATATTGAACAATCAAGACATGAAAAATCTTTGCTTTACCCATTGAGTGCTGTTGTAATTGCTGAAGGTGCAACAGAAGAAATTCTTCTGCCCGAATTTGCTAAAATATATGGTTATGATTTTGACAAAGAAGGGGTTTATGTTATTTCTGCCGGAGGAAAAAATCAAGTTGTTCGGGCATATTATGATTTGTGCGAAATTTTAAATATACCGATATTTGTGCTGCTTGATAAAGATGGGGTTCAAAATTCAAAAGAAATTATGCAAAAACTGCGTAATATGGATTATATACATCTTTTGGAGTGCGGGGAGTTTGAAGATTTACTTCCGATACAGCTTGTCAAACGAACTATTGAATACCAGTTGAAGAATATATCACTTATAGAAAAAGATATGATTGATGAATCTGTTCCGCGAACCGAATTCTTAGAAGAAGTTTTCAAAAATAGAGGGCTGCATGAATTTAAAAAAGTGGAATTCGCACACATGGTTAAAAATAATTTGAAATCCATTGAGGATTTGTCTCCTGAGATTATGCAGATAATTGAACAAATCAAAAGTTTGAATAAAAGTAAATAGCCTTGTTGACTTTTATTTTTTTTCAGGATAGAATGAAAACCGAAGACAACTAGCCCCATCGTCTAGAGGCCTAGGACAACACCCTTTCACGGTGTAGACAGCGATTCGAATTCGCTTGGGGGTAATTTTAAAAATAGAACGGCACTAAGCCGTTTTTTTGTTGCTCAAATTACCCCCTGCAAATTAGAATCACAAATTTTGTCGTTAGCCAAAATTTGTCGATAAGCCTGCGGCATACGGATTTGTAATTGTTCGGGTATCCAACCCTCACAAACAACTCCTGCAGAATTCGCTTGGGGGTAATTTTAAAAATAGAACGGCACTAAGCCGTTTTTTTTATTGCTCAAATTACCCCCTGCAATTTCGAATCACAAATTTTGTCGTTAGCCAAAATTTGTCGATAAGCCTGCGGCATACGGATTTGTAATTGTTCGGGTATCCAAC
>JAFUUT010000289.1 GCA_017477685.1 bacterium
ACCCCAAATCTATGCTGCTCATCAACAATAATTGCCCCAAGATTTGCAAAATCAATATTCTCTTGAATAAGAGCATGCGTTCCGACCGCAATATTTATTTGCCCGTTGCGAAGCGCAACTTCAAAATCTTTACGAACCTTCTTACCCTGACTACCCATAAATAAACCCACACTCAAACCAAGCGGAGTAAGCCACTTAACAAGATTGTTATAATGCTGCTGGGCAAGAATTTCAGTCGGAGCCATAAAAGCACCCTGATATCCGTTTTCAACCGCAGCAAGAAGCATTATTGTTGCAACAACAGTTTTCCCGCTGCCGACATCTCCCTGCAAAAGGCGCTGCATTGGAGCTTCAGAGCTCATATCGTTTAAAATTTCATTTACAGCCTGCTTTTGCCCAGACGTTAATTCAAACGGCAAGCTGTCAATAAACTTCTGAACCAAACCGCCCTTATGCACCTTTAAAGCATAAGAAGAAGTATGTTTTGAGGTATCATCTCTCAATCTTGCAAGTTTCAATTGAATTAAAAACAATTCCTCAAATATTAAAGAAAAACGAGCCTGTTCCAACATCTCCATAGAGTCAGGGAAATGCACCTGTTCTACTGCCGCTTTTTTATCAAGAATACCCAATTTACGCCGCATAAAATCGGGTATAACATTTTGAATATCGTCTTTATAAAGTTGAATCGCATTATATATTGCTTTTCGGAGAGTCTTGATGCTTAACCCCTCGCTAACGGCATAGACAGGAACAATTCTTGCAATATTCAAATTTTCGTTTGTATTTTGGGTAAATTCACCGCTCATAATAGAATATGTCGGCTTATCCATAGTCAGCCCGAAAGTATAATTGTCGCGTTTTACAACTCCGGAAATCATAATGCCGGAATTCTGAGGGAATTGAGCTTTCATCCGCTCGAGAATATATCTGTTACCTTTCGCATTAAAAAAGCATAGTTCCATTTTTCCGCTCTCATCCGCAACAACAACTTTTGTAACAGATAAATTTGTTTTTGTATTGAATGCGGATACAGATTTTATATACCCAAAAACAGTTGTTGTTTGACCTTCTTGGAGATTTTTAATAAGTGTTCTTGAAGAATAATCTATGTGTTTTTTAGGAAAATACATCATCAAATCCTGTGCGGTATAAATTCCTAATTTGTTGAGCTTATATGCTACCTTTGGGCCTACCCCTTTTATATAAGTAACATCAACTTGTGATGGATGTTTTTGGCGCTGAAGCTCCATTTTTTGAGCTTCATCTTCCTCCATAAGCTCTTTTTGATGCTCTAATTTGATTACACGAATCAAATGCTCAATAGATTTTCGACGTTGAGGGACGGATGAATATGGGTAAACATCAAAAGCCTCATACAAAACAGCCCAGCGAGGATTTTTTTTGTCTTTTTTTATTTCTTTTTTGATTTCGTCTTTTATAAATTTGGAAAAATTTTGCCTGCGGCCAAAAATATCAATATAGCGGTACTTTACCTCTATATCAATTGCCTGTCTAATTCTCTCCAAATCTTCCAACATAAAATCATTATACTATATCCGAAAAAAAGCAAC
>JAFUUT010000290.1 GCA_017477685.1 bacterium
AATGTTGTTGGATAAAAAAGCAACATCAGGCAAAATTACATTTGTTCTGCCTATTGATTATTCAAAAGTTGATATGTTTGAGTTTTCAAAAGATGCAATAAAGGACTAATTGTTCTTTTTCAATTATGGTTTTGTTGTTTTCTTTTTAAAAATACTTTTTATTTTATTCCAGCCTTTTATAAAAAATTTTTTTATTGATTTTCCGGTTTTTTTGAATAAATTACCTACTTTTTTCCAACTGAATTTTTTAAAATTTTTACCTGTAAATAAGTTTTTTATCCATTTGCCAATAGATTTAGCTTTAACAGCAGCAAATACAATACCACCTAAAGCTAATGCACCAAAGGCCCATTTTTTCCATGACGGGTTGTGGATAAGATTTTCATCATCTTTATCATATTCCGGTATTTTTTTATTTTGTGGTTCTTGTTTTACCGGATTTTGCTGTTTAAATTCATCAATTTCCGGTTGTTTAAGTGCAGGAGCAGGAGGTATTTGACCAACATAAGGTGATGGCGGCATACAAGGCCTTCCAACATATCTTGGTGCTTGATCTGTTACAAAAGCTGCACCATCAAAATCTAATACACCGTTTTGCGCTAACAAATCTAAATTGTATGCCCAATTTGAAGTCATAAAATAACCTTTCAACCTTTTAACACATGTATATAAAGTATTTTCTTGTTCAAGAATTGCTTTTTATAGAATTATTTGTTAAATTTTGTAATATGAAAAAATATTTAGGAATATTATGGTTATTGTGTATTGTTGGTTTAATATTCTTTTTAGGACATTATTCCGGAATTTTAATCGATTTTAGCAGAGAAGTTTATTATCCGGAACAAATATTGAACGGAAAAGTCTTGTATAAAGACTTGTTTAATATATACGGTCCTCTTGCATACCAAATTAATGCCGTTTTATACAAAATTTTTGGAGTGAAACTTGAAACATTATATTGTGCAGGTATTTTATGCTCACTATTAACAGTAAGTGGAATCTTTTTAATTGCACGAAAATATTTATCGGATTTTTTAAGTTTTTGTATCGGAGTTTTGGTTATAGCAATAGGTATAACAACAACAAATATATTTAATTTTCATTTTCCATACTCTTGGGCAATGCTTTACGGTTTGATTGCTTTCATTTATTCTTTATTATTTTTAATAAAATTTGAAGAAAGTAAAGACAATAAATTTTTATACATTAGTACATTTTTGGCAGGAATTTGTACTACATGCAAGTACGATTTTTTAATTTATTCTTTTGTTATTTTGTGCTTTTTAATTAGAGAAAAAAATTTCAAACCGCTTATTACATTTTTAATTCCACCCTTATTTTCTTAAGCAATATTATTTATACAAGGAATGAATTTTTCTGATTTGATTAATTATTTTGATATTGCCAAAACTATGGCACATACCAAAACATTAACTTATTTTTACCAAAACAGTGGTGTATATTTTAATAAAAACACTCTGTATTGGGATATTTTTAATTTTATTTGTTTTATTATTCCTTTTACATTATTTTTATTTGGTTCTTATTTATTTTACAAGTCAAAAATTTTATCAAAAGTCTTTGCTTTATTGATTTGTGCAACTTCTTTAATTATTTTTTGGTTTGAAATTGTAACAGAAAAAGGTACACTAATTGGGTTTTTACCCTTATTTACAATTTTGTTTGGAATTTGTTCATTCAAAAAATTTGATATCAAATTAGGAATTTTATTCTTTGCAACTATTTCCATTTGCTGCAAAATCATATGGGTATTAATGATAGGAAGTTACGGAACATATTATGCACCGTTATTAATAATTACTGTACTCGCAATTTTATTTAAATATCTGCCTGAAAAATTTGAAAAAAATA
>JAFUUT010000291.1 GCA_017477685.1 bacterium
GGTCCTCCATACTTGAGTTCAGGGAAAATTCACGTAGGTACCGCTTTAAACAAAATATTAAAAGACATTTTAATTAAATACAAGACAATGAAAGGCTACTATGCACCAATGGTTCCGGGATATGACGGTCACGGATTGCCGATTGAAAATGCTGTAGTAAAAAATATCAAAGGGGGCAGACACTCCATCACAGAAGGTGAATTAAGAGAAAAATGCCGTGAATATGCAGCAAACAGTTTAAAAGGGCAAGAGAGTGAATTTAAAAGACTAGGTGTTTTAGGCAACTGGGATGACCCTTATTTAACAATTAAACCTGAATATGAAGCAGAACAAGTTCGAGTATTTGGCGAAATGTATAAAAAAGGATATATTGAAAAAGGCTTAAAACCTGTATACTGGTGCGCATCTTGCGAAACAGCATTGGCAGAAGCGGAAGTCGAATACGCAGATATTTCTTCAAAATCAATATATGTAAGATTTGAATTTGACGAAGAATCAATGATAAAAATTAAAAATATGATTGATACCCAAGGCAAGAAGGTTTATGCAATCATTTGGACCACAACTCCTTGGACAATACCGTCAAACGTAGCAATTTCAATGCACCCTAGATTTGAATATACATTATTTGAATACAACGGGGATATTTATGTCGCTGCAACAGACTTGTTAGGAGCGTTTCTGGCAGATGTCGGTTGGGAAGAAAGTGATATCAAAGTTGTAGGAACTGCTATCGGACAAGATTTTGAGCTTATGAACACAAAACATCCTTTAGTAGAGAGAAAATCTAAAATTATTTTAGGGGAACACGTAACTTTGGATGCAGGTACAGGTTTAGTACATACTGCTCCGGGACATGGTTTGGAGGACTACGAAGTTGGTGTAAAATACGGAGTTGAAGTATTCTCACCTCTTGATGCAACAGGATGCTGGAAGGAAGAAGTAGGAATTCCTGAACTTGTCGGTGTTCCATATTACAAAGGCAATGATATGGTTATTGATATGCTTGAAGGGGTAAATGCTTTAGTTTACCAGAATGAAATTAACCACTCATATCCTCATTGCTGGAGATGCAAACACCCTGTAATCTATAGGGCAACTCCTCAATGGTTTGTAAAAGTTGACAAATTCAGACAACAAGCAATGGATGCAATACACAATGTAAAATGGATACCATCGAGCGGAGAAAGCCGTATAGGGAATATGGTTGCGGGAAGAACTGATTGGTGTATTTCAAGACAAAGAGCCTGGGGGGTACCTATTCCGATATTCTATTGTGAAGAGTGTGGAGAAGTTATCTGCAGCGATGAAACAATTGAAAATGTAGCAAAAATATTTGAAAAAGAAAGCTCTGATGCCTGGGTAAATCACAGTGCGGAAGAATTACTTCCTGCAGGATTCAAATGCCCGAAATGCGGTAAAACACACTTCCGCAAAGAAAAAGATATTATGGATGTCTGGTTTGATTCAGGAGTATCTTGGAGAGCAGTTGTAGAAAAAAGAGCAGAAGAACTTGGTCATACCCCTGTTGATATGTATTTGGAAGGTTCAGACCAACACAGAGGCTGGTTCCAATCATCCTTACTAACCTCAATTGCAGTTCAAGGCAAAGCTCCGTACAAACAGGTGCTTACTCACGGTTTTGTATTCGGCGAAGACGGAAGAAAAATGTCTAAA
>JAFUUT010000292.1 GCA_017477685.1 bacterium
CAAAACTCCCGGCATTACAGGATTTCCCGGAAAATGTCCTTGGAAAAATTCTTCATTCATCGTTAAATTTTTGTATCCTTTGCAGTATTTGCCCGGAACACATTCTGTTATCCTATCTACAAGTAGAAACGGATATCTGTGAGGAAGCATATCCATTATTTCCATAATATCCATGCTGAATGCTTCTTGAGTAATTTCTTCTGTCATCGATTTCTCCTTTATATTTCTATTATTTTATCTTTCAAAATTTTTGCGAGTTTAACATGAACGGCATGCCCCGCTTCTTTGGCTAAAATTTGGCATTTCAAATCGAGAGGATTTATTCCTGTTAAATAAAAATCACCAATAAGATCAAGCATTTTATGCTTAACAGGCTCTAATTCAGAACGCAACTCTGTTGAATACCCGCCGTCATCCATAAATCCTAATGTATTATCAATACTTGCGCCTTGAGCAAAACCAAGCATTTGGTATTTTCTCAAATCTCTATAAAAACCAAAAGTTCTTGCCTCAATTATTTCATCTTGATTTTTAGGGTCATAATTGACAAATCTTCTGTTTTCTTTTGGGTGGTCATAATTCACAGCATAAGATATAAACAAATCTTTATCCGGCAGCACAACCAAACTTGTTTTACCATTGAGATAATACACCGGTTCTGATACAGTATATTGTTTGTTTTTACCAAATAAAGGTTTATCTATACCGGTATTTTTGAATGCTTTTACCCATTCTTTAGAACTTCCGTCAAGAATAGGCACTTCTTCTTCACTCATATATATATCAACAGAATCTATATGACAAAAAGCCAAAGCTGCCGAAAGATGTTCTGTCAGCATCGCTTTAGTTTTTTTATTTCCCAGAACAACACAATGATCCGTTGCAAGCACATTATCTAATGCAGCCGTGAACGGTTCATTATCCTTGACAAAATATCTTATTTGCCCTGAATTTGACGGTTTTATAACAACCTCGCAAGGTTTATTTTTCATTAAACCGTTGCCCGTTATTTTTAGCTCTTTTTTTAATGTTGACATAATACTATTATACTTTTGCTGCGGAATTTTCTTCAAATTCCTTTAATAATGGTTCAAATTTACGGAATTTTGCAAAAATTTCTTGTGCATCCTTCATAACTTTCAATTGTTTGATAAAATCTTTTCTCGGCATAGCAGGAGAACCAACAACGATTGATTTTTCAGGGAATGATTTTGAAACTCCCGCTTTTGCAGCCACAATAGTATCACTTCCTATAGAGATATGATCAGCGAGTCCTGCTTGCCCGGCAATAACAACTCTATCACCGATTACACAGCTTCCTGCAATACCGACTTGTGAAACAATTAAACAACCTTGACCTACGCGGCAGTTGTGACCAATCATTACAAGGTCATCAATTTTGGTATTGTCGCCAATTACTGTATTTTCGATAGTTCCTCTATCGATTGCAGTATTAGCACCAATTTCTACATTGTTTCCGATTACAACAGAGCCGATTGAAGGGATTTTGAAAATAACCTGATCGGAATTATCTTTTTTAATTTCTCCGTCATGACGGGCATTTTCGATGTTGTTAGGATTTTCTGTTACAAAACTGAATCCGTCTGCACCTAATGATACACCATGATGAAGGATTACATCATTCCCGATTTTAACGCGGTCGCCGATATTTACACCGGCATGGAAGAAGCAATTATTACCGATATGCGCTCCGCTGCCGATATAGATATTTGCGAGTAATTTTGTGTTGTCACCAATTACAACATCCGGCCCGATTACGACGTTTGGTCCGACGCAAACATTTGCACCTAACCTGGCGCTCGGATCAACTACTGCTGTAGGGTGAACATCTTTATTTACAACAGGAGGTACGTAGAATAAATTTAATAGTTTCATCATGGCAAGTCTTGGTCTTTCAACTTCAATAGTTGTGAAACCGTCAATTTGTACGCCCAAAGGTACTAATGCCGCTTTTGCTTTGGATTTTGCAAGGTTTGCAATTTCTTCTTCACCCAGTGCAAGTGCCAAAGTATCTTCTTCGCATAATAGCGGAGGAGCAATTCTTGTGATTGCAGGACTTTGAGCTTTTGTAAGCATACCGCCGACTATTTGTGTAATTTCTTCTACCGTAAATGATTTCATATACCTCTCCTTATAATCCCCTAATATTATCTTGTTTAATTTATTATAGCATAATATCCGTTTGCTGAAACTATTATTTTATTAAATTGTTAATTTTGTTTATAGTTTTTGTTGTGGATTTTCCTTCAACAAAAGTTATAAATTCAACTCGGGTATTATTTTTGCGCATAATGTCCGCTTCCGGAAGTGTTTCCATGGAATAATCCGCACCTTTTGTATATACATCAGGTTTAATTTCATCCAGCAATTCTGCCGGTGAATCTTCATCAAACAGAACAACATAGTCTACACAAGACATTGCACACAAAACCTCTGCTCTGTCTTGTTCATTATTAATAGGGCGGTCAGGACCTTTGATACTTTTTACGGATTTATCAGAGTTTAACAATATAATGCTGTAGTCTGCAAAAGATTTTGTTTTTTGCAGATATCTTACATGACCCACATGTAAAATATCAAAACATCCGTTTGTGGCTACTACTGTTTTTCCGCTTTCGTGTATCTTTTTCACAAAATCCGCAATATGTTTTCTATTAATTACTTGTCCCATAAAATACCCCTCTAACAATTTAATTATACTAAA
>JAFUUT010000293.1 GCA_017477685.1 bacterium
ATAAAGTGGAGGTGTGTCTGTTTCTTGAATACATCCCAAAACGCTTGTACATCTTTGAAATGTCGGATAACAAATTGTGAAAATCTTCATAATCCATCCTTTCAATAGGTGCTTTTGCATCAAGATAACAATGGGCACAATTGTGGTAGCAACCTCTAACAACAGGGAAAAATAACCCGTCTTCTCTAATCATATACAAAATAGCGTATATTTGTTCAATATTTAAACCTTCAAAGGATTTTAGTCCTTCTTGTAAACCTTCTAAATTTTTTAATGTTTCTGCAGTAACATATTTATTATAATAAGGTCGAGAGGTATTATTTCTAGGATTATTAGAAATTTTAGGTTCTTCGGGAGATGTATGTACTCCCCAAAAACTAGGAGTATTTTTTCTACCATAAACGGAAGGAGAGACTTTTGATCTCCCATATACTATTCCAGGTTGGTTGAAATTATATATTCTCATACAATATTTATAAAAACCGTGAAAATTATTTTTGACGTTTTGTGCTTGTGATCTGTTACAAAATGTAATATTTAGCTTTAAGATGTCTGGACTTATAAGATAATCATTAAGAAAATATTTCCTCTTTTTTGTTTGTTATATAATATTTAAAGAAGGGAATATTATGTTATTAGAATTTTTATACTCCAAAATCCATAGAGCTACAGTTACGGATGCTAATCTTAATTATGTAGGATCTATAACAATTGATGAAACACTGTTAAAAGCCGCTAATATGAGAGAATGGCAAAAAGTTGAAATTCTTGATGTGAATAATGGCGAAAGGTTTCAAACATACATAATTAAGGGTGAGCCGAATTCAGGTTGTATATGCTTGAATGGTGCAGCTGCACGTAAGGTCCAACCGGGGGATAAGGTTATAATTGTTACTTATGCCCAGATGGAAGAAAAAGAAGCTCAAAATCATAAACCGACTGTTGTTATTGTTGATGATAATAACAAAATTATTGATAAAAAATAATACATTACCTTAATATATTTGACCTTTTGCCGGAATCTTTATATTCTTATAGTGTGAATTATTATAAGAAAGAGGCTTATGATGACAGAATTTACTCATAAACGCGGAGATGGCAAAACATTTTCAAAGGATGATGTTAAAAGACTTATTGGAGAATATAATATTAAGTTTATCAAACTTCAATTCGTGGATATAAATGGTCAGGTTAAGAATATTACTTTGCCGTCTGAGCAGATAGATAAAATTCTAAATAACGAAATAATGCTTGACGGCTCGTCTATAAAAGGCTTCAGAAGTATTGAAACATCGGATATGTTTTTCCATCCTGATTTAACAAGTTTCCAAATACTTCCTTGGAGGGAGCACAGCGGAGGTAATTCAGCTCGTTTGATTTGTGATATTTATAATGTTGATGGAACTCCGTTTGAGGGCTGCCCGAGATGTAATCTCAAACGTGTTATGCAGGCAGCTGAGAAAATGGGTTTTTCCATGAATATCGGTCCGGAAGCAGAGTTTTTCTTGTTTGCTAAGGATGAAAAAGGTAATATCACAACTTCTACACAAGATCATGCCGGTTATTATGATGTAGGGCCTGAGGATTTGGGCGAAGATGTAAGAGCTGATATTGTTATGACATTAAAAGAGATGGGTTTTGATATTGAAGCTTCTCATCACGAGGTTGCTGACGGTCAGCATGAAATAGATTTCAAATACTCTGATATTTTGACTGCTGCGGATAATGTTGCCACATTCAGAGTCGCAGTTCGTGCAATTGCAGATAAGCACAACTTGCACGCCACATTTATGCCAAAACCAATTTATGGGATAAACGGATCAGGTATGCACTGTAATATCTCGTTATTTAAAGATGGTCAAAATGCATTTTATGATGGAGATGCGGAGTATCAATTATCAGATATTGCAAAATATTCTGTTGGCGGGATGCTTAAGCATGTAAAAAGTTTTACTGCCGTAACAAACCCGCTTGTGAATAGCTACAAGCGTTTAGTCCCGGGATATGAGGCTCCTGTTTATTTGGCTTGGTCTTTGGCAAATCGTAGTGCATTATTAAGAGTACCTGCAAAGCGCGGCATTTCAACAAGAGTCGAACTTCGTTCTCCTGACCCTGCATGTAATCCGTATTTAGCCTTTGCAGCTATATTAGAGGCATGTATGGATGGCATTAGAAATAAAATAGATCCTCCTGCTCCTGTTGAAAGTAATATTTACAAATTAACTCCAAAAGAACGCAAAAAGCAGA
This sequence comes from bacterium, assembly GCA_017477685.1. Classification (GTDB taxonomy): domain Bacteria; phylum Cyanobacteriota; class Vampirovibrionia; order Gastranaerophilales; family Gastranaerophilaceae; genus Zag111. The sequence continues at coordinate 2,248 of JAFUUT010000293.1, forward strand.
GGATTGATTCACTTCCGGGAAGCTTGGCTGAAGCTCTTGAACAAATGGATAAGTCTTTGGTTGTTCGTGCGGCTTTAGGTGAACATATTTTCGGTGAATTTATGACGTCTAAAAAGAAAGAATGGGATTCATTCAGAACTTATGTTTCTAAATGGGAACTTGATAAGTATTTAGCAAGGTATTAAGTTTTTATTTAATAGGGAGCGGGTACTTTGATAAGTAGCCGCTCTTTGTTATTGCAATTATAAATTCACTGTCTTATAATGTTTTGGGGAGAAATGCCAATGATTACACTACGAAATGCAATAGATGAGATTACAAAGACTGTTCGTGAGACTTCTAAGACTCAAGTCGGAGGTCCTTTTGGGGCTTTTGTATACAAAACGATTTCGAAAGATGAAAATGATGAATACATAGAGGTAATTGCTACAGGCACGAATAGAGTTACAGACAGCCACGATCCGACTGCACATGCTGAAATTGTTGCAATAAGGAACGCTTGCAAAGTTTTAAATACATATGATTTATCCGATTACAGTATTTATGCAACGGGATTTCCTTGTCCTATGTGTATGGGGGCTATAATTTGGGCGGGGATAAAAAATGCTGTATATAGCCAAACTCTTGAAGATGCCGACAATATAGGATTTAAAGATAGAGAAATGTATGAAGGTGTTTTCTCAAGATACATAGACAACAATAATTTTATTTCTGTTTCAAGAATTCCGAATGCAGAACTTGATGATATATACAATTCCTACAAAAAATAGGGGATAATTTATTAATAAAATAAAATTACCGTCTTTAAGTAAGCCTTAAACATGACAAATTTACCCGTTTTGTGTTTGCAAAACAAATATGTCCGTGATAGTATAAGTTTATTAAAAGAAATGGGCTTGTAGCTCAGTTGGTAGAGCAGTTGACTCTTAATCAATTGGTCGTGGGTTCGAGTCCCACCGGGCCCAGTTTTTAAAAACATTGTTAAAATGTTTGTTCAGAGAGGTTTATATAAACAAAAGGGGTTATGTGATGGTTTGCACTGTTGAAA
>JAFUUT010000294.1 GCA_017477685.1 bacterium
AGTTAAAGCATCAAAAGAAATGGAAGAAAGAATGAAAAAAATTACCGGCGGAATTAAAATACCGGGATTGAGCTTCTAAAAAATGATCTATCCAAAATCTATAGCTGCACTGATAGAACAATTCCAAAAGTTTCCGTCAGTAGGGCCTAAGTCGGCACAACGTATGGCATTCTTTTTACTTAGAATGTCGAAGGATGATGTTGAGAATTTTGCAACAACAATTCTTGAAGCGAAAGAAAATACAAGAACTTGCGAAATATGTTATAACATCTCAACAAGCAGTCCTTGCGAGATTTGTTCATCCTCTCAAAGGGATAAATCCACCATTTGCGTTGTAGCAGAATCTAAAGACCTTATTGCAATAGAAAAAACAAACGAATACAAAGGTTTATACCATGTTCTGCAGGGTTTAATTTCTCCAATGGACGGAATAGGTGCAGAAGATGTCCGTATAAAAGAACTTTTGAACAGATTAACAAACGAAGAAGTAAAAGAGGTTATTTTGGCTCTTAGCCCGTCTGTTGAGGGTGAAGCTACAAGTCTTTATCTTACAAAGCTTATCAAACCTTTTGGGATTAAAGTTTCGCGCATTGCATTCGGTTTGCCTGTAGGGGCTGATTTAGAATATGCGGACGAAATCACTATTGCAAAAGCTATTGAAGGCAGACATGAAATTTAGCATATACCCTTGCGGTGTAATTGCTATAGTATTAAAAATATTTTAAAATAGGGATTATGAATTTATTAGAAATAAAAGACCTAAAAGTTGATTATACAACAAAAAGCGGAGTCTCCGGAGAAACAAAGCTTGTCCATGCCATAAACGGAGTTAATCTTGAAGTTAAAAAAGGAGAAATCCTCGCAATCGCAGGGGAATCAGGATGCGGCAAATCCACCCTTGCAAAATCTATAATGAGACTGGTCGATATAAAAGGTGGAGAAATCGATTATAGAGGAGATAATATATCAAATCTTCGTTCATTGAAAGATATACGCCATTTTTACCAAAAAGTACAAATGATATTCCAAAATCCTTATTCAAGCCTCAATCCCAAGATGAAAATAGGTGCAATCCTAAAAGAACCCCTTATCATCAATAAAAAATTGTCTTCAAAAGAGATGAATAAAATTATAGAGGAAAAGATTGGGCAAGTCGGATTAGACAAAAGTGTCTTGGATAAATATCCGCACGAATTTTCCGGAGGTCAAAGACAAAGAATTGCAATTGCACGTTCACTTATTTTAGAGCCCGAACTTATAATCGCAGACGAGCCAGTAAGCGCTCTTGATGTGAGTATTCAAGCACAAATAATTAATCTGTTAAAAGATTTAAAAAAGAACCTTGATTTAACTTTTGTATTCATATCACATGATTTGAGTGTTATAAAGTACATTTCTGACAGAGTTGCAATAATGTATTTGGGAGAAATTGTTGAAATCGGCCAAACGTCAGAAATTTTCTCATCGCCAAAGCACCCTTATACACAGGCTTTATTGAGTTCTGTTCCTCAAATAGGTACTGACGAAAACAAATCTGCGATTTCACTTGCCGGAGAATTGCCATCACCGGAAAATCTTCCACCCGGATGCAAATTCCATACAAGATGTTCTCATGCTGTGGACGTGTGTAAAACAACTTCACCTCAAGAGCATGAATTCACACCTTCGCACAAATGCAAATGTTTTCTGTACTTAAATGAAAACTCTATGATATAATCAAGTTATGGAAAAAAATATTATAACAACAAATAGAAAGGCTTTTCACGAGTATACTATTTTTGAAAAATATATTGCAGGAATAGTTCTGACGGGAACTGAAATTAAATCAATCAGAAATAATGCAATAAATTTAAAAGATAGTTTTTGCCGTGTGGAAGACGGGGAGATTTTTTTATATAATTGCCATATTTCACCGTACGAAAAAGGTAACAGGAACAATCACAACGAAAAAAGAACACGCAAACTGTTATTAAATGCAAAAGAAATTTTAAAAATAAGCAACAAAATAAAAAAAGACGGCTATACGGTTGTACCGCTTGAAGTATTTATCACCAAGGGGTTTGCGAAAGTAGAGATTGGGCTTGCTAAAGGTAAAAAACTTCATGACAAACGTGATGATATAGCCAAAAAAGAGCAGAAACGAGAGATGGATAGAGCCTCAAAAACAAGATACTAAAGTTTTTTATATTTTGACTTGATTTTGAGTATTTATTTGATAGTATAATAGATGCGAGCACGTTTATGGCGGGTGTCGTCAAGTGGTTAAGACCACGGATTGTGGTTCCGTTATGCGTGGGTTCGAATCCCACCAC
>JAFUUT010000295.1 GCA_017477685.1 bacterium
ACCGCTTTTTTGTAGTATTCAGCCGCCTTAGGTTTGTTGCCCAAAAGGTTCATAATATCTCCGATTTGTTTGAAACTGTCTTTTTGAAGATTTTTTGAACCTAAAGACTGGCTGAATTCATATGCTGCAGCGGGGAAATTACCCTCTGCTCTCAATTGTTTTGCAGTTTCATATCTGTTTTGGAAACCTCTGTCATATTTTAAAACGTCCAAACATACGCTTAAATTATTTGTAACTTGTGATATAACTTGTGATGAATTTCTTACCGCTTCTTCTCCGGGGTAATATTTTAAATAAAATAATGCGCTCCTGTAGTCGTTTGCAGCTTTTTCCCACGATTTGTCCTTATTTGCATATTCCATACCTCTTGCCAGATAAGAATTTACAAGTCCTATTCTTGCGGAAGTATCCATATAGTTGATTCTTAAAGCACTTCGAAATTCATTTATCGCTCCGGAGTATTGATATTGAGCCAGATAATTTTGACCTAAATCAAAGTGTTCTCTAAAATCAGCATAAGCAAATCCGTTTAGCATCAGAACGATTGCTGCGGATATGGAAATTGTTTTTAAGGATTTCTTCATGTTTGCTCCCTTCATCAATGATTATTTTATACCAATCATGATTGTCTGTATATACACATGCAGGTTAATTGTAAATTTATGTATATATACAAAAAGAGTAAGTCTTAATGACTTACTCTTCTATAAAGCCCGAATTTTAATGCTATACATCGAAACTATTGATAGAAATAAAATTCAAACATTCATCGAATAGGTCCTGTATGGGTTTGCCCATATCCAAGTCTGCAGAATCCAACTTACAACCCCTTGCTTCAACAATAGCATTTGTCTCTTTAATCATTCTTAATACTCCTTATGTAATTTTTCCGGCTAAATTATTGTTCGCTTGTGATATGTATATCGGATATATTTCTTATTTCTTTAATGAATAATTTTTTAATACTTTTTTTGATGGCTGGAAATATGCATGAAATCTGCTAAAATTTCTCTTTACAAAACTTAACAAATTAACAAAAAGGGGGTATACTAGATTTTTAGTTTTTGTGGTAGAATTATTTCCATGATGAAATAAATATAGGAGATAGGACAATAATTAACAGCAATTCTAAATCAAAGGACAAAAATTTTATAAATGAATATATAAGAGCAAAAGAAGTACGATTGATAGATCAAAACGGTGAAAACCATGGTGTTATCCCAACATCAAAAGCATTACAGATGGCAGAAGATGCAGATTTAGATTTGGTTTTAATAAGTCCTAATCAAGTTCCGCCGGTTGCTAAAATTATAGATTATGGCAAATATAAATATGAACTGGCTAAAAAGGCTAAAGAAGCGAAGAAAAAACAGCATGTTGTGGAAGTTAAAGAAGTAAAAATGCGTTACAAAATTGATGTCCATGACTATGAAGTCCGCTTGAAAAGTACTAAAAAATTTATATCTCAAGGTAATAAAGTAAAAGTAGTTGTCATGCTCAGAGGCAGAGAAATGCAGCATTCAAATTTGGCTTTTGACTTGGCAAACAGGTTTATTGCAGATTTAGAAAATGACCCTATTCAACTCGAGAAAAAACCTCAACTCGAAGGTCGTAATGTTACATTCTACCTTGCTCCGCAAGCTTCCTAATCTTATTTCTTGACTTTCTATATTGAGTGTGTAATATAAAAACATAGCCCTGCGGGTTTTAAACTGAATAGAATATGCCGCAATAGCTCAGTTGGTAGAGCAAGGGACTGAAAATCCCTGTGTCCTTGGTTCAATTCCGAGTTGCGGCACCACTTTAAAAAAAAGCACTATAGTAAGTGCTTTTTTTTGTCAGGAGTTTTAAAAGTGAGCCTTACTCGGATGCTCGGTCGAGCCGAGTTTGTAGTTTGTAGGTCTGGCGTTTGCCTGACGTAATTTGTTGTCAGGCTGAAAGCCTGACCTACAAAATATGCTTGTTTTTTTACTTTTAAAAGGTAATATAGTACGTATAAGGGAAAGTTATGTTCCAAAGGAGAGAGAATGAAAAAAGTTGTTGTAATAAACGGGAGTCCCA
>JAFUUT010000296.1 GCA_017477685.1 bacterium
AATTCAATGTCAAATCAGAAACAGATTCTTTTTCCTGCACAAACTCCGCCACAAACTCAAGTGCCTCCTGATCTCGTGATATCGCCTGCTTCAATCCTTCAACCTCATCAAGATTCATCCCTTTAACATTTAATTTGTTAGTACGCAAATATTGTTTTAATTTTTTCTGAACTTCGTACTCAAAGCCGGGCAGACCTGACTTTAACGAACACCAACGATAAAAATTATGGAGCATTGTATATTTATCATTAAAATTTTCATCAACCACAAACATTGGCTCTGTATAGAATTTAAAACGCCTTTCCGTAATAAAAGACAAATATGCAGCCTCAAAGCCTTTTTGTTCATATATAAGTCCCGGTTCCTCTTTTATAAATGCAAGAGATTTTTGTGCATTTGCCAAATAGTGAACCGGCGTTCCGGCTGCTTGAATATAGTTCAGCAATTTATCGCATTCACAATTGGTATTTTTTAAAATTGTAAAAATATTTTCTCTGAATTTTTGTTTTTCTTCATTAGCCGCTTCTACGGACAAATCGGCACTATCCTTATACACACGTTTTCCTGAAGGATTTAAGCTTTTCAAAATAGAAACCAGCTTATTTCTAAGTTTTTTAGCCTTAGAAATTGCCAACATTTGTCTTATTTTTTGCACAAAACCAGCCATAGTACAGAAATTATATAAAAATCTATACCGTTATAACACCTCTAAATGAATGAATTAAACCGCTAAATACCTAATAACTGTTTTACTTCTTTTCTTTTAACTTTAATAGTAGTAGTCTTAGGTAAAGGCTCCTTACTCAAAATGATATTAGTCGGACGTTTGTAAGATGCCAAACGCTGAGCAAGATTTTTAACATCCAATTTCACCATCCTGTCAATATCATCTTCCGAGTATGAATTATATAATTCACTTTTCGGAACAATAACGGCAGTAACTTCTTCCGTACCGTCTTTAGAACCAAAGTTTCTTGAAGTGCCAAGTACACAAACCTCAGAAATATAATGGCTCTTTTCTAATACACATTCTACTTCCTCCGGAAATACTTTCTTCCCGCCCTGAAGAACAATCATATTTTTAATACGTCCGGTGATATATATGTGTCCGTCTTTATCAATTTTTGCAATATCACCCGTATGAAGCCATCCGTCTTTATCTATAACCTCTGCAGTCAATTCCGGTTGATTGTGATAGCCTTTCATAACTGATGGGCCTCTTAATAAGAGTTCACCTGTCTGTTCGTCAGTTCTTGCCTCAAAATGAGTCAACGGATGACCTACAGAACCGAGTTTCTCAGGTCTGTCATAATTTACTGATACAACAGGGCTGGTTTCGGATAGCCCATAACCTTGATAAACTTTAATACCAATCGTCTCAAAGAATTTTGCGACATCAAGATCCAATGGCGCTCCACCTGAAATACATCCGAAGAATTTCCCGCCAAAGCCTTCGTGTATCTTCTTAAATAACATCTTTTTAATTTTATAATTAGGAATAAACTGTGCGCAAAAATACATCACTTTAAACATAACTCTCGTAAATAACGGAGCTGTACTGATTTGTTTTTCTATACCTGCTTTTAATAATTTCAAAAATGCAGGAACAACTATCATAAATTGGATTTGTTTTTCCTTCATAATTCCTGAAATATCTTTAGGTTTAAGACTTGTTGTGTAATACACAGTATGTCCCGCATTCAAGAATGTTGAAAAACCTACTGTCATTTCAAATAAATGATTCATCGGCAAAATTGAAAGCATATTGATTTTTTGTTTTTTAGGCAAAATAATATCAACAACTTCCATCAAATCCTGCAACTGGGCATTTATATTTGCGAAAGAAATTTCTACCCCTTTAGGCGCACCTGTAGTTCCGGAAGTATAAATAATCAACGCAGTTGACTTCGAGCTCCTTTGACGCCAAATCGCATCATATTTACTAGGCAAATCATAAATATTTTTTACCCCGTTTGTATCTGCATGTTCATCAATTACTAAAATATGTTTTATTTCAGGAATTTTTTTCTGCAATTCTAATGACGTAAAAAGATAATGTTGAGAAACCAACATTACACTGGGTTTACAATCTGTCAATATTGATTCCAATTCATACACAGACAATTTAATATCCAAAGGAACCGTTATTGTACCCGTTAAAACCGATGCAAAAACGCAAGACCCGTACTCAGGTTTAGACTCTGACAAAATAGCAAGAGTTTCGCCTTTTTTAATTTCAGCATCTTCGATTAAGTACCTTGCAATTTTTCTGGAAAGTAAACCTAAACCCCTATAGGTAAATTCTTCCCAACCATACGTACCTTTTATACCAAGCGCAATGCGCTCCTCATAATCTGATGTCTTATGCTCTAATAATGATAAAATATGACTGTTTCTCAATTCCATAGTTCTACCCCTAATTTAACAATAACATTCTATATTTATATAGCAGAAATGTCAATTATATAAATCATATACACAAAATATTTACGGTTCAAAAACCATAGCCCCGCTCAAAGATTCTTTAACCCTTATAACACGCTGATTTGAACTTCCGACCCAATGCAGATTGTTATCATTCAATTCTTCTACAAATTCACCCTCTGCAATAACATCAATATCCTCGATGCCTTCCAGATTTTTAATCTGTTCCCACGTATAACCTGTATAAAGCCAAATATCTTTCTGCGGAAACACTTTTTTAAATTTTTTGATTAGCCTGAAAACTTCATCCCTGTTACCCGGAAATAAAGGATCACCCCCGCTGAAAGTAATACCTGAAATATAAGGTTTATCTAATGCTTCAAACAATTCATCTTCAGCTTCTTTATCAAAAGGTATACCGCCGTTTTCATCCCAAGTTTCAGGATTTTGGCATCCCTTGCAATGATGATTGCATCCTGCAACCCAAAGGACAACCCTCAGACCTTCCCCATTCAACATATCCTCTTTTGTAATATTATGATAATTCAAAATATATCTCCTTTGATAAAATACTAGGCATTAAGACTTGTAAAATCTTAGTGCCTTAGCATTTTTTATATCATCTGTAAGACCTACATACTAACACGGTCTTTAATTTCTTCCATTTTGTGATCAGCAAGTCGTGAATCACCTTTTACTCTGGAATATGATAAATAACCGTTCATTCTATCAATTTTTGTCAAATTACGACTGCCGCATTTTGGACAAACATCCATATTTAATTCTTCATGTCCGCAATCATCACAGTATGACAATGATAAGTTTACACCTTCATAAAATCCCATATCCATAGCTCTTAATACAAGTGTTTTGACAGCCTCTGTATTGTAATCAAGAGGATATTTTACATATTGAATTTTACCGCCGTTCATCAAATCCCAAAAACGCTTTTCGCAATCTTGTTTTTCGATAGGCGTAATATGTTCGGATACATGACAATGGAAACTGTTTGATACATATGGTTTATCAGACACTTTATCAATCACACCATATTTTTTACGGAATTGTTTAACCTGCAAACCGCAAAGATTTTCCGCAGGAGTTCCGTACAAAGCATATAAATATCCGTCTTCTTTTTTGAACTCAGCAACTTTTTTATTGATATACTTCATTACTTCAATTGCGAACTCACCGTCTTCTACCAAAGATTTGCCGTTATAAATTTCTTGCAATTCATTCAATGCAGTAATACCAAATGAAGCTGTAGCATATTTGAGCAAAGGTTTAATCTTGTCATGGAAACCTAAATGACCGCCATAGAAACCACCTTCGCAATATGCCAGAGGGTTTACCGATGCTCTCATTTCACCAAGATAATCATAAGTACGTTTGTGAAGTCCTCTTATCATTTCCATATAGTAATCTAATACTTCATAGAAATCTTTACCTTCTTGTTTTGCTTTTGCATATATCATAGGTAAATGCAGACTTATAGCACCGATATTGAAACGTCCTACAAAAACAGGTTTATCATCTTCATCCGCAGGTTCAAATCCGCCTCTTTCGTACCAAGGTGATAAGAAAGCTCTGCATCCCATTGGAGAAACAACTCTGCCATACTTTTTATACATAGATGCAACATAGCCTTCACCTGACAAAGATAACCAGTCAGGATACATCGCTTTTTTAGAACATTCAATACCTGCTTCAAATACATCATAATTAACTTTGCCTTCTCCGTGAAGATTTTCATCATATAAGAAAACTATTTTAGGGAATAATACAGGTTTTTTGTTTCCTTTTTTACCCTGACCGTCTTTTCTTACGTTCAGCATAACGATAGAAGCCATTTTTTCGAATTTTTCAGTTCCTAAACCGGTTGTAACGGTGATAAACGGATAATCACCACGGCTGGAAGCAACGGAATTGAATTTATATTCCCAACCTTGGAAACCGTCATGGAAATCTTTTTCAACATCCTTTGTAGCAATTTCACTTGCCTTTTCTTCCGAAACGCCCATTTCGATATATTTGTTATACTGCTTTTCATAAGTTTTCTGAGCGTAAGGTGCAAGAATTCTGTCAACTTCAGGAACAGTGAACCCGCCATATTGCTGGCTTGCAGCAGCCATTACAATATCACCGATAACATCAAACGCAACTTCTAATGATTTTGGTTCATTGTACCAAAGGTTGCCCATTTCAAAACCGCCTTTTAAGACATTTGCAACGTCAAAAAGACAACAATTCATGGTGTCACGTCTGGCAGACATATCATGAATATAAATATACCCGTCACGAATAGCTTGAAGTTCCGGAACCGTTAAGAAAAA
>JAFUUT010000297.1 GCA_017477685.1 bacterium
AGCAAAAAATCTCGGGCCTAACACAGATGTTAACAGCCTAAGAGAAACCATATTCAAAATGACCGAACTAATCCCGACAAAAGAAGATATTGAAAATCTTTTGACAAAAATGGAGTTGGAATTGAGTTCATCTAAAAATGATATTGAAGATATTAAAAATAGTCAGATTAATATCGAAAACAGTCTTACAAATCTTGCCTCAAAAGAAGATGTAGAATCACTGGATGAAAAAATTTCCGAAATCAAATTTGACAGAGAATTTTCTGATATTTATAACAAAACAACCTCTATAGAGGATTGGCTTGTAAAATCAAAAATAAAAGAAAATACGGAAGATATTGCAAATCAAATAATAAACAAAGCAGAGCAAGAAGATATTGTTAACCTGAAAGAACAAATTTCTGCAGCACTAAGCAAACTCTCAGAAAAAGATACTATTGATATCCTCGGAAGTACGCTTTCTGATGTAAGTAAAAAAATAGAAAAAATACAGGAAGAATTCCTTTCTACAAATCAAATTATAGATAACAAAACAACTCATATAGAAGATCAATTGGTTTCAATTTCTGAGTACATAAGCAATTTACCGGCAAATGATGAAATCATTAAAGAAAAAATAGAAGAAATTAAGACATTAATCGAAGAAAAATATCATTTTGAAAAAGACAAGACAAAACAATATGATGATATGGTTGAAAAAATAACCGACAAAATCGGGGATTTTATTTCTGATAAGTGCAAAATTGCACCAAATGAAGAAATTAATGATGCAATTATGGGCATACGCTCTGCTATTTCCGAAACCAAAGAAGACCAAGCATTGCAGTTGACAAAAGTTGTTGAAACAATCGGCAATATTAACTCTTTTGTTAATCAGAAAAATGATATCGACACAGATTTAAGATATTCGATTTCCGAGCTTGACGGATTAAAAATTCAAATATCTGAAATTATAGATATTCTTAAAAAGAATGAAGAATCAAAAAGCTCCGAAAATGAACAAACATTTGACGCTTATACTCAAAACATTAACAATTTCATATCCGAAAAACTTGAAGAAATGAAAAATGACCTTTCAAGTAATGCAAGCGATAGCGAATCTCAACTTCAACAAGGTTTTGTCTATAATACAGAATTGATTGAAGAAAAAACCGATGCGATTTTAAACCTTATAAAAAATACTGCAAATAAATCGGATAATCCGGGAAATTACAATGAAAACTTCAAAAATATAGAAGAAAAGCTTAGCGATTTCAAACAACAAATCGAATTACTTAATACTGATTTGGTAGAAAACTTAACTTCAAAAACAGAAAGTATCAACCGTGCAATTTTTCCATTAAAAGAACAATTGTCAAATATACTTTCCAATACAAGTTTCTACAGCCTTGAAAATAAATTTGAAGAACTCAAAAGTATTATAGAAGCCCAAACTCTTGATTCGAATTCTGAAGAAACGTCTTTTGACAACATTTCAAAGAATTTAAGTGAACTTGAAAACAATATAAGAGATTACATACTTAGTGATATCGATTCCGTCATTATTAAGGTTGACGAACTGAGAGATTATGTTGATTCTTCAATCAAGGCTATCATTCCGCCTGATCCTGAAAAAATGCAGGAACTGCACGAATATGTAAAAAACATCAATGAATTCCAAAAATCTCAGCAAGACCTTATTCAAAATGCAACAGACCTCATACAGGAGAACATGGCTTCTCAACATGAAGAAATTAAAACCTTAATTGAAGACTCTATGAAGCCGATGGAAGAGGTTAAAAATATACTTACAAACGGGACATTCCCGGCCAACTCCGCAATTGACTCCGGCAAGCAGCTTGAAGCAATACAGGAAGAAATTTCCAAAAATAATGACTCCTTAAAATCCATGCTGACCGTTGCGATGAATCA
>JAFUUT010000014.1 GCA_017477685.1 bacterium
AATAAATTAAAAATTGAGCATAATACTGAAATTTCTTCAAATATCCTTAATGTATCCGGCTCTGTTTCAAAAACTAATATTATAAATATTCCTGTACCAAGTCCTAAGAAATATTTTAAAATGCGTCTTGAAGATGCTATACGTGCAAAAAAAATCGAGTATTATTCTCCTATTGTTTCGGCTAAGCTGCCCGATAAAAATGTGTATTTAGTACATTCGGTGGTGCATGACGTTTCTCAAATAATGGAGGATATTTTAAAAAACAGCTGCAACTTGAGTGCAGAGAGTCTAGTCAAGGCTGCCGGTGCATTCTTAGCGGGTTCTCAAGGAAATTTTGAGAATTCAAGCGAGATGATAAACGGGTATTTAGAAAAATTAGCAATACCGCATGATGATATAAGAATTGTTGATGGCAGCGGAGTGTCCAAAAATAATCTGATGACATCTGATTTTATGACAAGTTTCTTGACCGCTCAGATTAAGGTATGTCCGGAATATCTTGAATTTATGGCATCTCCGGGTGAAGGGACTTTGAAAAACAGAATGTTATATTTTAAAGATAATTTGAAAGCTAAAACCGGAACTTTATCTGATACAAGTGCAATTGCCGGATATATTACATCCCGAAAAGGTAAAGTATATGCTTTCGATATTATGATAAAAGATGCAAAGACATCTTCTGCTGATAAAAAGAATATTGAAGAACAAATTTTGAGACATATATATACAAATTATTAAAGGGGATTTTTATGTACGAACCGGAAGTTACGATTATTACACCTACATATAATATAGTAGAAGCGGAAAAAACAGATGATTTCTATTTGCAGATAAATTTGCTTGATAAACAGACTTATCCGTATATTGAACATTTGGTCATCGATAACGCTTCCGGTGACGGAACTCAAGAACTGTTAAAAGAGTACAAAAATGACGGGTATATTAACTTTTTGTCTGCTCCTGATAATGGTAAATTTGAGGCTTTGAATAAAGGTATCTCTATGGCAAAAGGTAAATATATCGGATTTTTGAGTTGTGATGACTTTTATCATGATATTACCGCAATAAATAATATTGTAGCGTTAATGGAGGAACAGGATGCAGATTATTGCTACTTCCCGTCATATTGCCGACAAGCAGACGGAAGTGCATTTTTATATTTGCCATCTATGTTAAATATTTTTCAGGTTATGCCTTGTTCTCATCAAGCTATGATTTTCAGAAAAGATTTGTTGGAAAAGCTTTCAGGTTTTGATTCCAAGTTCAAAATAATGGCTTCATATGATTTGATGCTGCGTCTAATGTTGGGCAGGTACAAGGGAGTACTCTATGAATATAACGTATTAACTTATTGTATGGGAGAACAAGCTCTTAAATACAGTGTGCAGGTTGAAGCTGAATGTAAACACATTTTCTATAAAAACTACAAAACCATGTATAATATGAGCGAGGAAGTTCTTGATCGTTTGGTTAAAATATCAGAAATTCCAAAACCGTTATTAGATAAATTTGCAAAGTTTTTCCCCGGAGAGGAAGATGTCTTTTACGAACGATATGAGCAAATGTACAATATGAGATATCAAAATGCTCAAATGCAAAGAGAGCAGGAAAGAATGAACAGAGCACGATAAATTATTTGCAAAATTGTTATGCCTGCGTATAATGAGATTAAGTATATAATAGATTTTTAAAGGGGAGTAGAAAATATGAGCGAAAAGAAAATAGCAGTTCTTGGTTGCGGGTTATGGGGACGTAATGTTGTCCGTAATTTTTACAATTTGAATGCTCTTGGAATGGTTTGTGACTTAGATGATGATAATATTGCAAAGGTTAAAGCTGAGTATCCGAATGTTGCGACAACAAAAGATTATCGCGATATATTGAGTAATGATAATATTATGGGGGTTGTTGTTGTAACTCCGAGTCATACTCATTTTAGATTTGTCAAGGCAATGCTTGAAGCCGGCAAACACGTTTATGTCGAAAAACCGATTTCTACTGTCGCTCAGGAAGCAAGAGATTTGGCTGATTTGGCAGAAAGTAAGGGACTTGTTTTAATGGTCGGTCATTTACTTTTATACCATCCTGCCGTAAACAGATTAAAGATGCTTATAGAAGACGGCGTGCTTGGGGATATTGTATATGCTCAAAGTGACAGGTTGAATATAAATTATTTTAAAAATGATCGCAGTGTAATGTGGGATTTGGCACCGCATGATGTTTCTATGATGAGTTATGTAACGGGTAAAGATCCTGTTCGGGTTATTTCTGCTGTCGGATGTTCTTCTGACAGGAATGATATAATGGATATTACTCATTTAACTATTGAATTTGAAGGCGGAATGGTAGGTCAGATAGCGGATAGCTGGATAACCCCGAAAAAGCATGTTCAGCTTCTTGTCAGAGGTACAAAAAAGACCGCAATTCTTGATGATACCGTTGCTGAAAATAAACTCACAATATATGAAAACTTTAAGGCAGGAAGCAGCGAAATATTGCAGCCTGATGTTCTTGAGATTGAACCTTTAAAATTAGAGTGTCAGCATTTCATCAGTTGCTGCGAAACAGGGAATAAAGCACGCTCTGACGGAGAAAACGGATTCAAGGTTGTCAGTATTTTAGAATAAGCGGAAAAAGTTATGCTCGGAGACAGG
>JAFUUT010000298.1 GCA_017477685.1 bacterium
AATTTGCAATATGACAGAATTTTATATAGTATAAAAATATTATTTATGAGGTAATATGAAAAAATTATTTGGAGTTTTATTATTAACGATATTACTATCTGTATTTTGCTTATACCTTAAAATCACATATGGCACAAGCGAAGTAATAGAGGTACTCTATCATTCGAAAATTGTTATCGACCTGAATAATAATAAAATTGCGGACACAAATGAAACATTCTGCATTCCTAATCTTGAAACTTTTTCGCTGGACAATACGGATGACTTATACAATAAATACCACAGCAAGCTAAATCTAAATAAGGCAGATTTCCAAAATTTAGGATATCTGGCTGAAGATTTTGCAAAAAAGATAATCTTAAGCAAAAATGTTAATGTGATAAAAACAAACAAAACAAATAGCGAGTGTATTTTTGCGAAAATTAAGATTAACAACACAGATTATTCGCAATTTATACTGAAAAGCGGATTTGCATTTGATAAAAATAAAATAGCAAATTTGAATAAATTCAGAGAAAATCTCGCAAATTCACGAAAATTAAACTTAGTAATATACAATCACAAATCAAATATCTACCATAAAACAGATTGCGAGTACGGAAATGCCGCACATGACAAAATACTAATCCCCTTGAAACAGTTACCAAAAGGTGCAAAGCCATGCAATTTTTGCCACAAAAAGTCATTAAAGAAAAAATTAAATAATAACACAAAAAGCATAAACCATACAGTAAACACCATTGTACTTGGCGCTGCCGTCCCCGAATTAAAAATTGCAGACGCTGATATAGAGTTGTATCTTATGGATTTTACACACAAATTAAAACCTGACGGCAAATGCACATCTGATGCATGCAAAAGAATAATATATGAGATTAATAAAGCAGAAAAATCAATAGATATAGCCGTATATGGATATGAAGCCATTGATGACTTTACACAAGCACTGGTCAATGCTAAAAACCGAGGTACTGCTATTAACTTTGTATATGATGAAGCAAGTAATCCTAAAAATACCTACTACAAAGGAAATCATATATTATATGAAATTGCGCATAGATACCAAAGCGATGCAAAATCAAAAGAAGCAGACAGGCTTATGCACAACAAATTCATTATAATTGACAACAAAGTTGTAATTACCGGTTCAATGAATTATTCAAAAACCGGCAGCAGCGGATATGATGCAAATGATATTTGGATAATAAATTCAAGCGAAATAGCAAACATATACAAAACAGAGTTTGAACAAATGCTAAACGGAAAATTCCATAACTCAAAACAACAAATAAATCAGGAGCGCAAATTTGAAGTCGGAAACTCAAAGCTTGAAATATATTTTTCTCCAAAAGACAGAACATCAAACCAAATACTGAAATACTTAAAAAATGCAAAAGAATATGTATTCATTCCCGCATACATAATAACACATCCTGCAATCACATCAGAATTGATAAATCTGCACAAAAACGGCATAGATGTTAGAATTATTTTAGATGCGAATAACACAAGTTCATACCATACTAAATATAAAAAATTGCGAGATGCCGGCATTCCTCTCAAAACAGAGAACTTTGCCGGAAAACTTCACTCAAAGGCAATCATAATTGACGATAAATATATTATTTCAGGGTCTATGAACTTATCTGCAAGCGGTGATAAATTCAATGATGAAAATACACTTATAATTGAAAATGAAAAATTCGCAAAAATGTACAAAGCATTCTTTGAATACATGTGGGCAGTAATACCTGACAAGTATCTAAAGTTCAACCCACCACCTGAGAGCAAAGAATCCATAGGTTCTTGCAGTGATGGTGTTGATAACAATTTCAATGGCAAAATTGATTTAGATGAACCGCTATGCAAATAATCATATTACATACGTTCAGGTGCTGAAACCGCAATTATCTTTAATGCATTTGAAAGAACAGTTTTAAATGCATAAATTAATGATAATCGTGCTTTTGTCAATTCTTTATCCTCTGTTATAACTCTGGTTGAGTTGTAGAAAGAATGGAATTCTGCCGCTAAATCTTGAACATATCTGCATATCGTATAAACTTGTCTGTCTCTTGCGGATGTAACTATTAAATACTTAAATTC
>JAFUUT010000299.1 GCA_017477685.1 bacterium
CAAATATAACCTTTGAAGATGCGATTGCTATTGCAAATGACTCACGACCTGATTTAAAAAATGCTCAAATTCTTGTTGAACAGTCAAGACAAAATTTAAAATTAGCCAAAAAGACATTCTTCCCAGTTATTGATGCTCAGGGTCAATATCAGCGCGGAGGTAAGCATTGGACCTCAAATGATGGTTTTAATATCGGCTTGTTCTTGAATTTTAATAACCTGAATGCGGCTTTGATTAATAATCAAATAAAAGAGGCTCGATATACATATGATAAGCAGCTTGCATTAGCGCAAAAAATACAAAATGATGTTTATTTAGATATTCAAAATTCATTTTTAACTTTGAATGAGAAAAGTAACCAGATTCCGGTGGCTTTAATTCAGCTGCAGCACGCACAGGAAAATTATGATTTATCTTTTGGCAGATACAGAGTCGGTGAGGCTTCACCAATAGAGCTTCGTGAGGCCGAAAATACGCTTAGAAATGCAAAACTCACATACTTTGCCTCTCTATTTGAGTACAATTCCGCACGTGCTGAACTCGAGCGCTCTATCGGTAGAAATATCGGTAATACAAATGAAGTTATTGAATTGAATAAATAGATTATTACCTTTATTAATTGTGTAAAGAAATGTAAACTTCACCAATGCCAAAAAGGCAATTTTTTTTGATTTCTATACTTTATATATATGTAAGATATATTTAAGAGAGAAGAGAGATTAAAATGTTAGCATCACAAGGACAACAATTCGGTTCAATAGTTAAACCTATAAGAAAAAGAACTGTTAAGCAGAAAGAATTCAATTATCTGGAAGCAAAAGACAGAAGAATGAGATTTAATAATGCACAAGACCCGATTTATTATGTTTTTGATTGTATAGAAAACAGACCTGTTTCGACATTGGCAAAAGAATTTGTGAAAGATTCTGTTTTCGAAGTTATAAATTTTGTATCTAAAGTTGTTGGATAATATATAGGAAAAGGATAAGGATTTAAAACAGGCGGCTGATTAGCCGCTTTTTTTTATTTAAAAAATTATAGTTTGAGGATAGACTTCTTCCACGTAGTTAGTCCAATCTTTTACATTAAAGAATCCTACAGAAAATTCCGCACAATTTTCTCCAAGCTGCTGCGCTCCCGGAACTTTAATCGGAGGGCCTGCAGGAGTAGTTCTTGCAGGATTTTCAGGGTTTGATATTATTCCTATACTTCTCAAAATTGTTATAGATAATGAATTTTGGAATACTTCGTATTCATTTAAACCTTTTGTGATAACACCAAAACCGTTTGTCCACGCAAAACGCTGCATCGGTGCGGTGTTCGTCATTGCTTCCTGCCCTTTTGAACTCGGCAAATTTTCTCTTATATTGTAATTAGGGTCAAAATTGCGTTTAATAAGTTCGTTCATATCTTCTGATTGAACCTCTGAAACTTTTTTAGGCAGATTAAAGCGTACTTGCCAAAGCTTGTTAGTCATCAAATTTGACCATTTTATTTTAAAGTTTAATAATTTTGATTGTTTATTCAGATATACTATAACTGGGAAGAAAGAAGTCTCAATTCTAATTGCGCATCTCAAATTCCCTTCCATTATAACTGAAGCAGATTTTATCTGTGCAATTTCTCCTTCATCATTTACATCAGGTGCATAGTTATACGTATCACCGAGATCTTTATACCTTACAAATTCTACAAAGTTTTTATAACACTTGTTTTTATCGTATAAATTTATTTTTCCGTCTATTACTTCAATTTTTATCTTCGAATTGGAAAGTTCTGTGTTCGAAACGGTAAGATCATCTTTTTCTTTTGTGTGATGAAATTCTTTTAACAGGGTGTATATTGTTTTATAGTCTTCAGTTACAGTATTTTTTGAAGTGTTATGCAATAAATCTGTAGAGAATCCTTTTCTTGTTGAAATTACTTGAGTATTAGGCTCAATGTAATCCCTTTCAATTTCAACAATTTTATATTTGTCATAATTGTCAAAACTTACAGAAATATTTTTGTCTTGTGTGAGCCTTATTTCTTCAATTATCGTATCTGCAATTTGTAAGATTTTGTTGTATCGAGTGATGTTTTCTGAGTGTACTTCGTCTGTTGAACATCCGCATATGCTGTCATGCGCCTGATTTTGCAATAAAAGCTTATATGCGTACTCAATCATTTTTTCGTACGTATTGCCAAAGTTGAATTGCAGTTTGTTCGCAAGGTCAAGTTTATACGAACAAAGAGTATTAAGTTGTTTTAGTTTTGTTCGAGCTGAATATGTGCCGGGCAGTATAAATGTTTTTGAGTTGTCTCTTAATTCAGAATTATACTTTGTTTTAAATTTAACTTTTTCAAAATAATCAAATATAGAGCCCAATTTAATTTCGTAATCCTCTAAAATATCGTTAACAGCTGTAATCTGTTCTGTGATGTTTTCCGGAATCCCAAGATGGTCTGCCCCAATAGGTAATAATAGCGTTTTACCAGACTGTTTTGAAATTTTATCAAGGTTTGATTTTAAGAATTCTGCTTTTTCTTCTATTGATTTATCTGAAGAAAATATATCCATAAAATAACCTCTAACAAGATTTACGGTATCTATACCGTCAAATTTGAATTCTGACGGCAAATCTCCAACCCCGCGCCATACAACGGCTTTATCAATACCGAATTCTTTTAATATATACGGGACATTTATGCTGTGCCCAAAAGTATCGGCTAAGTACCCGATAAAATCTTCGCAGCCAAAATCCTCCGCTATTTTTAACCCTATTTCCAAATTTTTTCTAAAGCATATGCCGTCAGTCAAAAATTCATCTACAAGGCAGTAAAACGGACCAATGAATAATTTTTTTTCTTTAATAAGTTCCCTGATTAAGGTCTCATTTTCAGGGCGAATTTCAAGGTAGTCAAGCAATGCTGCTACTTGACCGTCAAAATAAAATGACGGAATTTTATCATCTTTCAGCAGATTTAGAACATTATCAAATACCCTAAGCAGCCGAAGCCTAAAAACTTCATATTCCCGATACCATTCTCTGTCCCAGTGTGAATGCAGATATGCAATAACTTCTTTTTTATCATTACCCCTAATCATATTGTTATATTATCACTTTATTAGCCAATTGTCTAATATTTTTAAAATACCATTGTCGGGAATGTAATATTTCTCAATAGTTATTATTATATTTTTGTCTTAAGGAGTTTAAAAATGTTAAAATATATGTTTATTACTTTGTGTGTTTTGTTTTTATCTAATTCTGTTTCTGCGTATGAATCCGGCTATTACAACGACAATTATTACGAAAACAACCAAACATATTGTGCGCCAAAAGAGGGATTGTTAAAAAAAATTAAAAATAGTATTGTCGGCCAGCCGACAGGCTATACTCCGCAAATTGAACAGTCTGAATTTATAAATACTTTCGGTCCTTCATATATGAGAGGGTTTTATGGCAGAAACAGCTGGGCAGATCATAATATATACAGTCCTACTGTTACGGGATTGGGTGCTCGCATACTCCACTAGAATGTAAAAAATATATAAAGTTATATAAAACTTTTCATTTTGATGATAACATATTACATATAATATTAAACGGAGAGATTTTTAATATGTGTGGTATCGTAGGATATGTTGGTTCAAAATCTGCAATAGATGTTTTATTAGACGGGTTAGAGCAATTAGAATATAGAGGGTATGATTCATCCGGAGTTGCCCTGAAATGTAAAGACCGTATCAATGTGTATAAAGCTGTCGGCAAACTTAAAAATTTGCGTGAAGTGGTAAAAGACCATGTGGATGAGGTATCAGGTTCTCATATTGGTATCGGACATATTCGCTGGGCTACTCATGGTGCGCCTACTGTTGTTAATGCTCACCCGCATACCTGTAATTGCGGCAATTTAGTTGTTGTTCACAACGGTATTATCGAAAATTATAAAGAATTAAAAGAGAAACTCGAGTCGCTGGGGTGTGAATTCCGTTCTCAAACTGATACGGAAACAGTTGCCCATCTTGTTGCTCAAAAGTATGCTCAAACAAAAGATTTAACTAAAGCTGTTCATCTTGCAGTAAAAGAAATTGAGGGTGCTTATGCCCTTGCTATTATGCATAATGACGAGCCTGATAAACTTGTGATAACCAAAAGGAATGCTCCTTTAGTTGTCGGTATTGGAAATGATGAATATTACGCAGCATCAGATATCCCTGCTTTTATTAAGCATACAAATAAGGCGGTATATCTTTCTGATAATCAGGTTGCGACCATCACTAAAGATTCTTTGAAGATTGAAGATGCTGCCGGTAATATTATAGCTCCAAAAATCGAGCAGCTCCCTTGGGAATCCGTTGCTCTGAGCAAAATGGGTTATAAACATTTTATGTTAAAAGAGATACATGAACAA
>JAFUUT010000300.1 GCA_017477685.1 bacterium
TAAAATCGGCAAAACCTACGAAAACTTCATGATAGACCTAAAAGCAGTAAATGAAAAATTGAAAGACAGGGCAATAAGAATTGTTTCTCAGATTGCGCAAGTTACAAATAGTGAGGCTCTTGGCGCATTATTAAAATGTAATTGGGAAATTAAAACAGCAATTATTATGATAAAAATGAGCCTTGATGCACAAAATGCAAGAACTGAACTTAGAAAACACGGCGGAGTTTTAAGAAAACTTCTCAATGCTGAGAGTGCAGTATAACTTTTTTTAATTTTTGTAAAATTTTAAGCGGATACTAGCAAACTTTCCAAAAAATATGTTTTTGTATAAATAACTAAGGATGGTGAATTGTGTCCGTAAACAATGTATCAATGGCAGATTTGATGTGTTTATGCTCAGCTGTAGATTACGAAGGCGAGTTAATTGCGCGTCGCCTGCGGGCATATGGAGTTGAGCCGACAGGAGATAAACAAGCAAATAAAAATAAATTACACGAAATCGAATTAAGAATTGCCAAAAGCAGAAACGAACCTCTGGGCGGGCTTTTAACCATTTCTTACGAGCAAGAAAAAAATATTATAAATAATAAAAAAGAAAAGCTGAATGGAACACAAAAAGACGCAAAAAAACAAAAAAATCCGGATGTCCTAAAGGAGGATGAAATCTTTGGACGGCAAATTTTGGCAATAATCGAATTGAAAAAAAGAGAAGAAAGCGACCGAAAAAATACACAACGAATTAATTCAAACAAAATAACTTCTAAAAAAACAAAAAAAACGAACAAAAACAAAGACAAAATCAGTTATACAAATACATCCGAGCAAAAATATACCCCTTTACCGGGCGTGAAGTCTGACACGCAAGAAATAAATACTGTAAAAGATAATAAAAATTAGTTAACAAACATATTTAACATATTCTACAAAAACAAATATTATGTTATAATTTTGTATGTATCATTTGCATAGCGTATTTTATATGTAGATAATTAAGAGGATATAAGGTATGAAATTAACAGTTTTAGGAGCAGGATGTTGGGGGTTAACTCTTGCTTGGCTTTTGACAAATAATTTTGACGATATTACGGTATGGGGCAGAGCAAACGATTTAAGTGATGATTTAATAAATAATAAACACACTTCAAAACCTCTTGAAGTTCAGCTTGACAGCAAAGTAGAAATCACCTCGGACTTGGCTTCGGCAATATCAAATGCGGATATAATTTTGTCGGTTGTTGCGACTTCAGGAACCCGCGATGTATGCGAACACCTGAAAAACGCAGGAATTAAACCTGAACAAATTCTTGTAAATGCATCAAAGGGTATTGAATTACCGTCTTTAATGAGAATGTCAGAAGTTATTAAAGACGTACTGCCAAATCAAAAACTTGTAATTTTATCAGGCCCAACCCTTGCAAAAGAAGTACTTCAGGGGAAACCGACAGCAGCTTGCGTTGCATGCGAAGATATTAAAACAGCGGAATTTGTTCAAAAAGCAATGAATGTCGCAGATAAGTTCAGATTATATACAAATACGGATGTCATTGGGGTTGAACTTGGAGGGAGTCTAAAAAACGTCATTGCTATAGCTTCAGGTTTTGCGCATGAAATGGGACTTGGAGATAATTGCTCAGGCTCATTACTTACAAGAGGGATGGCTGAAATTGTCAGAGTAAGTATTCAACTTGGCGCAAACCCGTCAACTCTGTACGGATTATCAGGTATGGGAGATTTAATCGCAACATGTTCCTCTCCTATGTCCAGAAACTATACTGTAGGAGCTATGCTTGCTAAAGGTAAAAAAATCAACGATATTTTGGCAGAACTTGGTTCTGTTGCAGAGGGTGTAAAAACGTCAAAAGCAATCTGCGAACTTGCCAAAAAGCTTGATATAGAAGTTCCTGTTTCAAATGCGATATACGAAGCTGTGTACACTGATATTACGCCAAATGAATTATTATCAAAACTTATGAACAGAAAACTTAAAGAAGAAGAAAGATACGTATAATGAAATATGCAGTAAGATATTTAAAAAATACATTTTATCCGTTAAATGTCCCTGATGATATGAATCTTCAGGACGGACAAATGGTTATCGTCAGAACAGAAAAAGGTGAAGAAGCACTAAAGGTTTTTCGTGTTAATTCTCAAATAGAAGAAATCTGGAAAAACGCATCTGCAAAGCCCGAAGCCTTGCCGCTAATAAAAATTATGTCACAACGAGATCTTCAAACCCTTGATGACATAAAAAAAGAAGAAGTTGAAGCTTTTTTCAAATGTCAAGCTCTTGTTAAACAGCATAATTTGGTTATGAACCTTGTACAATGCCGCATAACATTTGATCGCAGGAAAATTACATTTTATTACACCGCTCCGGAAAGAGTTGATTTTAGAGCGCTGCTAAAAGATTTAACTCAGACTTTCCCGCGTGTACGAATAGATTTAAGACATATCGGTGTCAGAGATGAAACCTCTATCCTTGACGGAGTAGGAATTTGCGGTCAACCGTTCTGTTGCAGCGGATTTTTGAAAAAATTTGCAAACATAAATATCAAACTGGCAAAAGATCAAGGTATGCCGATTGCTCCGGGGAAAATTTCCGGAACATGCGGAAGACTTTTATGCTGTCTTACTTATGAATATTCAAATTATATAGATGCCGCTAAAGGTATGCCTCCTATAGGGTCTTCTGTTATGACAACTGAAGGACTTGGAAAGGTATGCTACCTACAGTTTATGAGCGGAAAAGTTGCCGTCAAAATGGAAGATGGCAAAACTAAAGAATTTGATAAAAATGATATTGAAATGGTAGATGCTGAAGTAAATGTTGAAATCGATACAAATCCAACAGCCTTAAATGATTATGCGGCAGATGACGATCAAAATATTGATATTCACCAGCTTGAAGATGATCGCAACAGTTCTACCGGAAATATCTGATTTCTTTAATTATACATATTAAAATCCCGCCGCTGATTATAGCGACGGGATTTCAAACTTGTTAAACAAAAACTATTTAACTTGTTCTTTGAATTTTTTACCAGCTGAGAAAGCAGGAACTTTCTTCGCAGCGATTTTCAAAGTAGCACCAGTTTGTGGATTTCTACCAGTTCTAGCAGCTCTCTTACGAGATTCAAATGTACCGAAACCTACTAAAGTTACTTTTTTGCCTTTAGAAACTGTTTTTTCGATAGTTTCTAATGTTGCAGATAAAATACTAGCAACAGCTTTTTGAGAAACTTTTGATTTTTTTGATACTTCTTTTACTAATTCTTCTTTGTTCATTACGAACCTCCTTTTACCTATAACTACGGCACATAACCATTATTCCCCGCAGTTTTTCTAATCGACAAATTTATTATATCACTTTTTATAGCACTGTCAAGGCTTTTAGAGATTTTTTTTTGAGAAATTTAGGATATAGGATATATACAAGGGTATATCACGCCTATAACTCAACAATAGCCGCATTATCCCTCATTATTTAACTTAGCAAATTTAACATTTTGGTAAAAATATTGTAATATTTGATAAGCATTATAGCCTTGTTTTGCCAAATTATTTGCTCCATGCTGGCTCATGCCGACACCATGCCCGTTCTTTTTAACATCATCATCAAATGAAAAAACCGAATGCAAATAAGGAAGACTTGAGCCCCAAGCGTTAGTATTTGTATATCCGCCGGCAGAAGCAGAATAATATGCGGAAATTATCTTCATATCATAGGTCAAAACCAGACCTTTTGTTTCTTCAACGGCTCTGTTTGTTTTATTAGTTTCAGCAGAAGCACCGCCATATGCCTGATCTTCCGTATTGTCCTTCAAATCGAAACCATATCGAGCTTGTTTTCCTAAATTCGCCAAAGCATAACTGCGAGCTGCAATTGCTTGAGCCTTAAGAGCCTCTGACTCCCAAGATGGAGGCATTTCTGCAGGAACAACACCTTTTATGTAATCTTCCAAATCAACATCATTTATTACAATCAATTTTCCTTCAGAAAGTTTTACCATTAGCTTCCCGCGGTACCATTTCCCTTTTGTACTCACATAGCCTGCGCTATCAGGACGCAGTACAATAGAATCTGTCCCCAAAGGATAGTAACCGCTATTTGCAAGAACTGCAATTTGATTATCTTTATACGGGACTAACACATACCCGCGCATAGTCTCTAACTCTAATACTGTTTTATTTGTACGCGTACTTATCATGCGGCCTTTTACGTCTGTACCGACACCTGCCTGATCAACCAGAGTTCCCAAACCGATTTTTATGGCATTGGCAGGCAAGGATAGCACTATATTCATAAGTAACACACTAAAAATTGTTAAAATCTTTCTCATACTAATATTTTAGCATCTCAGATTTATTTGTAATAAACCATATGAATGATTTTTATGAATTTAACAACATATCAGCAAGCTGAGTTTCTAATGTTCCGTTCAGTGTTTTATTTACTTTTTGGAGTTTATTAGCTATCAATTCCATTTCCTGAGTCCATACAAAATTGTCTTGAACATATTTTTCAGCTTTATTGAAATCACCATCTATTTGTATTCTTACAATTTCGGATAGCATTTCTTGAGCGGCAGGAACTACCCTGTCAATATTGACATGTATTTTTTCGTCTTTTGTAATCTCATATACTCCGCGTTTATA
>JAFUUT010000301.1 GCA_017477685.1 bacterium
AAACTCAATTTTCCTCAAAAGGGCAAATTGACCTTTCCTGACCAATAACGGGTAAACTCAGGAAATATTACATTCAGATAAAACATAGAAATAAAGACAAAACAGACTTAGACAGGTCTTCAAGTAACCCTTGGAGGCCTGTATTTTTGTGCATTTTAACATATTCGGTTTCCACTCAGAAAACATCGAATTATTTTATTATCTGTCAGGATGAAGCAGTGAGGTTGTTGTCGGTGTCAGCGATGTATTCGGCAAAGGCAATAAAATGGGAGTGTTCGGCTGAAAATCCGGTAAAATCGCGAAGCCGGCGCTGATGCGAAGCTGTGAAATAGGCGAAGCGGTTTATTACTATAAACCTCGGCATAAGTCCATAAAAGCCTATATATCTCAATAGAAATACCAATATTACTCCTAATTATGCCTCAGAATTCAATACACGGCTTAAATCGCAAAGAACCCGTAAAAGTAGGATAGAGACACATTTTGAAAGAAACATCGTCACAGCGCCTCTAAATGCGTCAGAACGGGCATCAATCCAAGGCTCGGAGGTAACAGATGAAGAAGAATAAGAAAACCTATTATCTTGTGGACTTGGAGAACGCCGGGGTTTCTTGTCTTAACTCAATACAAAATCATAAAAGCTCTACAGTAATTCTTTTTAGCACTCCGAATAATAGCGCAAAGATACCATCGGAAGCGTTATGCAATCTCGGTGCGGCTCACTTGAAATTCTTTATGGTGCCACAGAAGAAGCAATCCGTAGATGAGCACATAATGAGTTATCTCGGATACCTTATAGGCAAAAAAGACGGTGCAAAGTTCGTAATTGTCAGCAATGACAGCGACTACGACAACATTATTTCGTTCTGGAAGCGAGAAAAAGGCGCTGATATAAAGCGGAAAGCTACTCTCGTTCAAACCCCAGTACAAGCGGAAGAAAAGCAAAAAACGGTCATCAAAGAAAAAGCTAAGCCGGTTGTAAAGAAGGCTGTAAAGAAAGCTAACGCACTAACTAAAGCAGAGTACAACACAAAAATAATGCAAGCCCTCAGCAAAGCAAAGATAGACAGCACGAAAGTAGGGGAGGTTGCAAGTATCTGCTCTAAACAATACTCTCAAGTGAATCGTAAAGAACTTATTTCCGATGCACTAAATAAGAAATATGGGCAAGTTGAGGGAACTAAGCTGTTCTCTGTCATTAAGGGGATTATCTAAATAAGCGCTATATTTATATATCTCAATATAAGTCTATATAACTCTATACTCATTCATTCAGATATATCTGTCGGGTATAAAGGGTACCGCACTGACGAACCCGCAAAAACGTGATATTTTACCCCTTCAAAACCTGCTTTTTTGTGCAGCAGGGAACAGGCATCGTGAATGCACGAATATATTAGCTTGATAAACTCGATTTTCTTCTATAAATGCGCCTGCCGGGTGCCATGAGGAGAGGCACATATAGTTTTTCGATGGTGTAGCCCTCTAAAAAATCCGTCAGAATGCCAAACCGTCAAATCCGGCTCAAAAGTGTCTCAGCTATTTCCATTATATGGCAACAATTTGGCGCAATTTTGAGCTGCCCAGAGGAAACCTGTTTTTGCCCTTTTGAGGAACATCGAGTTTTCCCAGAACATAGTATTTTCCCGAAAATTAATTTTCGGGAGATTTTTCGGGAGGTGATAAAATGCAAAAAACGTAGCAATTACAAGGGTTTTCGGGCTTTTCAGAGTTCCCGAAAATTTTCCCGAAAAATGAAAAATATTTTCCGGGAAAAATTCCGGGAGAAATTCCGGGAGAAATTCCGGGAAAATATTGTCATAAAATGGGCTGTACTTAAAGAAAGGAAATGAATAATTATGGTAAGAACAAAAAGCAAAGACAAGTGTACCAAAATCCGCTTTACTAAATGCAAAGAAAAAGCCAAGATATATAATCCTATCCAAATGACGTTTGCCAAGCTACTTG
>JAFUUT010000302.1 GCA_017477685.1 bacterium
ATTAAATTACTTTATATAAATATAGGTTAGGAATATAGGTAGGAATTTATGCAAGGAATTAATGGTATTAGTCAAGGATTAGTGCAATATTATCAAACTCCGGCATTCGGAAACAGAATAGATGCACAAGAAGTTAGAACATCTGCCCCAACAGGAAATTATCAGGCACGAAAAATCAGTTTATCAGAAGGTATCGGTTTGTATGCCAAAGGTGTTTACAACCAGGCAAAAGAGATTGTAACATCTGTTGTTCAACATCCGATAAGAACTCTCGGTGTAGTTGGTGCAACAAGTGTAGGATTGTTAGCACTACCTCTAATCGGAATTCCGACAGCAGTAGGCGGTGCGGCTTTAGCAGTAGGTTTTGCAGGTTTTGCAGCAGCAAACGGTGCAAAACATGCGATACAATTTGCTAAAAATAATGCCATCGGAGATTATGACAAAGCTCGTGACAATCTTGAACAATTAGGCGGTGACAGCTTGGATTTGGCAATGTCGGCACCGTTTGTTCCGAAAGCATTGAAAGAAATTAAACATTTTTCCAAATACGGTCAAATTGGATATAACGCAGAAATGGCTTCAAAAGTCATGAATGCAAAGGGCTTGAAAGGCAAATTGAGCGCACTGAATGATGCGAATAAAGAAGCTCAACGCTTTGTGAATTTCAACGAAGCAACCGAAGCAGAACTTGCCAAACTAAACGGCATTACAGATGCCCAAAAAGCAGATATTAAAGCTTATATAAGAGATTACAATGTTCCAAAAGACAGAATTCCCGAGGTTGTACTTGAACAATGGGCTAAAAATAGCGGAGTTTCAGCAAAACCAACTCTAAGATATCAATCTATGAAAGAAACAACTTTAGGTTATGCATCAGGTTCTAAATGTGAAATTACACTAAATGATTTCGGTGATAATATTGTTAAAGTCAATACCAACTGTAATACTGAAAGATACAAACAAGTAGGCAGAGCCTTAAAAAATTTCTCAGGAACAAAATATAAAATTAAATATAAAGACGTAAAAACAGGAGAAATTTTTGATGAAATTATTGATGCCAAATTGGTAGATACCAATGATAATTTCATAAGACAATCTCGAAATTGTTCGCCGGAAGCCAGAAGAATTTTAACAACTACCCATGAAAGAGAACATATTGATCAATTTGCAAGACAGTATAAGAATGGTGATTTTACAAGGGTAACACCTGAAGCAGAACAGATATACAAACAAATGGCTGCAGAAATAAAACCAATGACAACTCAAGAAGCTGATATATACAGAAAAATGTCTAGTTATAGCCCAAAAAGAAAAACCGTTTTAGCATATGTAGCAGATCCTGCAGAAATAGGTGCCCGCCAAAAAGAAATCAAACTTTTGGCAAAACCTGAATTCCAAACATTGGATAAAGTATTCAAAACATCAAACAACATGAAAATATCAGATATAAACAAAGCAGATATCGCAATAAATGCACTAAGAGCTCAATCCGCAGCTGTATAAATAAAAAAATACCTTGAGTTTTCACTCAAGGTATTTTTTTGCTTTTTTACCAAACTTATTTTACGTCATCTTTGATTACAATAAGATTATTCATAATCTTCATCGCAGTTGTCGGAAGAACAACATGTTCTAAACCGTCAGCAATACTGATAATTTTTCCTGCTGCCAAAACAACTTCTTCCCCTTTGTAAGTAAATTTGTAGTCAGTTGCCCTATCTGAACGAATAGTGATTTGTGATGTCATATAAATACTCCTTAGTTCGGCTGTAACAACGATTATTATAGCAAATTATATATAAAAAATCAAGACTGGCTATTATCTGATTTTACCCGCACAATCAACTCTGGAAAGTGCAGTCTGTTCTGAGGTTTCTAAATCTTTAACAGACACCTGACCGTTTAATATTTCATCTTCGCCCAATATTAACGCATATTTGGCGACCTTTGAGGCCTTTTCAAGCTGTTTTGTGAATTTTTTATTAGTCAAGTCGAATTCTACCCTGCACCCTTTATCTCTCAATTCTTGAGCTAATTTAAAGGCTTCTTGAGTATTATTCGAAACAATATAACCGTCAAGCTTTTGAGCCTCTTTTTCAGGCAATAGCGAAATCAATCTTTCCATACCCATCGCAAACCCGACAGCAGGAGTATCTTCACCGCCAAGCTGAGAAACCAGACCGTCATATCTGCCGCCGCCGCATACTGCGTTCTGAGAACCCAAATTGTTTGATTTAATCTCAAAAACTGTCCTTGTGTAATAATCTAAACCTCTGACTAACAACTTATTTTCAGAATATTTTACACTCATTGCATCCAAATAAGATTTCAACTCGTTATAATGTTCTCTGCATTCATCACACAAAAAATCAGACATGATAACTTTTTTAATTTCAGGTTTTGAATATATTTTTTGGCATTCTTCCACCTTACAATCCAGTAAACGCAAAGGATTTTTCTCATAACGAGTTTGACAATCTTCACATAAATCATTTAAATACGGTTTCAAAACAGATTTTAAATTTTCTTTGAACTCTGCACGGCACTTTGGGCAGCCCAAAGAATTGATTTCTACTTCCAAATCATCTAAACCGATTGATTTTAGAAAATCAACAGCAGACAAAATCACTTCCGCATCCGCAGTCGGCTGCTTTATACCAAACATTTCAACTCCAACCTGGTGAAATTGTCTTTGGCGGCCTGCTTGAGGTCTTTCATAACGGAACATCGGGCCCTTATACCACAATTTTACCGGTGCGGAAAGTCTTGCCATACCGTTTTCTATATACGAACGAACAACCCCTGCAGTATTTTCAGGGCGTAACGTAATAGAACGCTCACTTTTTTCAAAAGTGTACATTTCTTTATTCACAATATCCGTTGTATCACCAACACCACGCGAAAATAAATCCGTAGTTTCGATAATTGGGGTTCTTATTTCTTTAAAACCGTATGCTCCAAATATTTTTTGAGCTTTTTCTTCTACAAATTGCCACATATCAACGTCTTGCGGCAATATATCCTTTGTTCCTTTTAAAACTTTTATAATCTGTGCCATAAGTTGATTATATTATTTCAAGGCTATCAGTCAACCTGAAGAATAAATTCCGCTAAAAAACGTAAAACTTTATTTACCCGATCTTATCATTTGATCTAAGATACTGTTGTTTGTAAACATCAATTGTTTACCCATTGCAACGCTCATAGAAGACGGTGAATATG
The DNA here is from genome assembly GCA_017477685.1 of bacterium. Classification (GTDB taxonomy): domain Bacteria; phylum Cyanobacteriota; class Vampirovibrionia; order Gastranaerophilales; family Gastranaerophilaceae; genus Zag111. The sequence continues at coordinate 3,223 of JAFUUT010000302.1, forward strand.
CAGGCTGCGCCTTTTGCTGTCCATCTTTAGGAGCAACTTCATATGTCTTTATTGAACGCTTACCTGTCAAACGCTGCATAAAGTTGTAGTATTTTTTCTTAAATCCAGTTGAATTATTTTGTTTTGTTTCTATGTCAATCAACTCATCACGAGTATGTGCCTGAATAGGAATACCGACAGAAGATCTTGTAAGCATTTCACCTAAAGTAGTATCTGCTAATGTTACCCAGCTCATACCTAATAACGAACCGTTATATGACTTCATAAAGGTAGAATTAAATAAATCAATCAATACTGTTTGATAAAATAATCTTGAACCTTCCTGAACAAATCTTTCTTTAAATTTTGTATTTGCACCATCTTTATCATTACCGTTGGATTTTAACATTACCATATTATAGTTGTCAGTCATCAAGAACCATATTGTAGCAACAGATGCGGCTGTTTTTGCCAAGTTTGATAATTCGGCATTTGACACACTTGATAATGAATCAACATTAAATGCTTTTAATAAATTGATTTGAACATAATCTTTAAATTCTTTTTCACTTATTTTTTTACCTGCAAAATCTTGAGCTTTTTTACTTATTTTTTCAAAGCTTTTTGCAAGAGCCTGAATGTCTTTCGGTTTTGATTTTGGTTTAGCTTTTCTGAATACACCCATAATTTTTTCGTCAATCATCCAATAAGGAAGGGTTATTGTATTCCATATAAATTTAAACGGTGCAATAACAAAATTGACGGCAGGTTTTATCTTTTTATCACGCATACCCAAATCTAAAATCTTTTTACCATTATCAATTTTTATTGCAGAATTTCCTATTTTTTCGTATTGAGCTGCAAGCTCGTTAAATCCGTTTTGTTTTAATACATCAACTACAGACCGGAATTTATCGGCATCTACAATGTATTTTTGGGTAGTTAATTTTTTATATAGCTTTGTAAATGGTCTGTATAAAACTTTTTGTTCAAAAATCCCGACCGCATTTTTCAAAGAAACTTCATCATCTGTCAAAAGAGATTTTTTTCTATCAATTGATACACCATCTAAACTTTGAAGCGGATTAGAATCTTTATAACCTTTAATCGCATCTTGAAATGCTTTTTCTATCCCAAGTTTTTCATATTTTTCAGGATTTGAGGCTTTCATTTTTTCAAAATATTTTAAAGCTGATTTTTGAATTTTAGGAATATTTTTCAAACCTTTAATTCCATATCCCGCAGCCAAAACTACCGCAGATGCTTTCATCAAAGTGTCAAAGGACAACAAAGGTTTTTGCTGTTCTTTTGATTGTGCGGCAGCAGTACCCGTTGATGATACAGGATCTTTTTTAGGTTGATTATCAACAGGTTTTATATTTGCTTCAGGAGCATTTTCTCTTTTATTAATTTCACGAGCCTGTTCAGGAGTTAATTTGGTAATATATTTTCCGTTAGACAAACGAGAAAACATTTCGGTCAACAATACTGTCGTACCTGTCAAAAGAACAATTCCCAATTTTGATTTGTTTATGAATTTTTGAAAAGCTCCCATTGTTATTAGTGTCAAATAACCGCTTGTAAGAATTCTGCTTGTTTCTTGTTTAAACCTTATTTTTCTTTCTTTATCAGCGGCTTTTGGATCATCATCCATCATACGAGAAAGGTTATATGCGTCATTTGCTAAGAATATTGCAGGCGGAAGTCCTGAAACCAATCTGTTCAATGCTCTTTCATGTTTTGTATCATAATTACCGGTCTTAGGGTCAAACATTTTCATTTCACTTTGGAAAACACTTGAATCAAGTCCGGCTTCAACTTTTTCACGCAATTTTTGAATTTCAGCTTCAGTTAAATCTTTAACTTTCTTTCCTACATTTTTTGCATATGAATTTTTTGCATCTTCAAGTTTAACATCTTTGTATGTAATCAAACAGACTAACGAGTTAACTTTAGAATCAATTTTTGAACGCTGTCTGATATTTTTGAAAAACTGACTTTCATATTTATTATTTGCCCAGGTTTTTAATCCCGGAACTTTTCTCAATGCTCCAACAATACCGTTCAATATATCTGCAGGAAGTATTTTGAAAGGATACAAAAAACCGTCAATCGCAAGATGAGGAATAGTTTTTTTGCGAATTGAAATATTATCTCCCTCAACAGTAATCAATTTTTTAGTTCTGTCACTATGAGTATTTGTTATATTTTCAAACAAATCTTCGCCCATAGTACCAAGATATTTTTTGGAAAATTCTAAAAACTCTTTTTTACTGTAAACTTTTTTGAGGGGTTTATATAGAGAGAGACCTTTAAAGCTTATTTCATTATTTTCAGTCTTTAAAGGTCTCTCAATATCTCGATTATTATTTAGGGATAGCAATTCCGAAGATGTCTCTTTTGGGGATAGATACCCCTCGTTATGCTTAAATCTGTCTATTCGATGTATGCTGCTATCCACTAACATTTTTCTTCCTGTTTCTACTATTCTTATTCATACTAAAAACAAAGGCAATAATTTTTTGCTATTTTTTTACTTAAATTTACAAAAGTTAAAAAAAAGAGCGATGCATAATACTGCATCGCCCCTTTTCATACCTATTTTATTTCCCTTATCCACCCGTCAGGGGCATCTATCTTGCCGTACTGAATTCCTGTTAAGGTATCATAGAGTTTTTTAGTTATCTCACCCGGAGCATCCATGCCTGATGGGAAGCAGATTTCCCTGCCATGATCAACAATTTTTCCGACAGGAGAAATAACAGCAGCAGTTCCGCAAAGTCCGCATTCTGCAAAATCATCAAGCTCTTTTAGATAAACTTCTCTTTCTTCAACCTCCAGTCCCAAATATTCTTTTGCAACATACATTAAGGATTTGCGGGTAATTGAAGGTAAAATACTTGGAGATTTTGGAGTAACAACTTTGTGATCTTTTGTTATAAATATAAAATTAGCTCCTCCGGTTTCCTCAACTTTTGTACGGGTTTGCGGGTCAAGATATAAGTTTTCGGAATATCCTTCTTTATGTGCAGTAACACCCGCATGCAAACTCATTGCATAATTGAGTCCTGCCTTTATATGACCTGTACCATGCGGCGCAGCTCTGTCAAAATCACTTACTTTTAAAGTAATCGGCTTTGAACCGCCCTTGAAATATGGTCCTACAGGTGATACAAAAACTCTAAACATAAAATCTTGTGCCGGTTTTACCCCCATTACAGGAGAATAACCAAACAAATATGGTCTGATATAAAGGCTTGCACCTGTTCCATACGGAGGCACATATTTTAAATTTGCTTTTACCGTTTCAATAACCGCATCCACAAATTTATCTTCGGGATATGGCTGCATTTCAAGTCTGAGTGCTGTATCATGCATTCTTTTAGCGTTCATATCAGGTCTGAAAATTACAACACGACCGTCAACAGTTTCATATGCCTTCATCCCTTCAAAACATGTTTGCGCATATTGAAGAACACATGCACATTCATTCATTGTTATATTTTCATCATCAGACAGAATACCGTCATCCCAATGACCATCTTGAAACATTGAAACAAATCTTTTATCTGTTTTGTAATATCCAAAACCTAAATTTGCCCAATCTATATTAGCTTTTTCCATTGTCATTATCATTTCGACTCCTTATACATGTTTTTTATTTTAAAAGTTTCTATCTTATCTGTACCGGCATAATCAAGCAAATGAAATCATCTTCACTGTTTGGTTTTAGCACAGTTGCAGATAACGGAGCATTCAAACCGATTATTACTTCATCACTTTCGATAATTCTTAAAGCATCCAATACAAATTTGTAATTGAACGCAATTAAAAGTTCTTCATCAGTATATTCAATATCAATTGTATCTTCTGATTTTCCTGCTTCCGGAGTATCTGCTGTAAGAGTTAATTCGTTGTCTGCAAAATGCATTTTAACTATACTGGTCTTGTCATTAACCATAACAGAAACTCTTTCTAAGGCTGCAATAAGTTGAGATACATTCACGACAGCTTTTTTAGGACTTTCTGACGGAATCAACTGATTATACCTCGGGAATTGTCCCTCTAAAAGTCTGGATATAGTTAAAATCCTTTCTGATTTGAAAATAATAGTTGATTTATCTTTGCAAATTTTTACAGTTTCCTCATCGATAAATGAACTCATTTTCAATAATTCATTCAAAGTTCTTGAAGGAATAATAAGCTGAGTTTGTTCTTTTATTCCGCTTGTTAGTTTTTCTCTTACTCGTGCAAGTCTGTTGCCGTCTGTTGAGGCGATTTCCAGCATGCCATCATTGAATTCGCAAACAATACCTGATAACAGGTTGCTAACTTCATAACTTGCAGCGGCAAAACCTGCTTGTTTAATACCTTTTAAGAACGGGTTCAATTCAACATCAAAACATTTTGTATCATCTATTTCATAATTGAATACATCTTGCGGAAATTCAGATGCTGAAATCCCGATTATATCGAATTTAGATTTTTGGCAGGTGATAGTTACATTTGTGCTGCCTTCTTCTACTTCGATTGTTACTAAATCATTTCCTAATTTTGAAACAATTTCGTTTATTTTTTTCGCAGGAAGTGTAATTTTTCCTTGTTCCTGAACCTGTGCATCAACTTTAGTAATTACCGTTAAAACTAAATCTGTTGCAGATAAACGAACCTGATTGTTTTCTAAAGTTTCAAGCAAAATATTATACAAGACCGGTTGAACAGCCTTTTGCGAAGTAGCTCTTTCAACAATTCTTATCCCGTTTAATAAATCCTCTTTTCCAATAATAAATTTCATACCCTTACTCCTTAATTTATTTGAATTATAGTATAAAAATGGTAAATTGTAAAAATATTTGTTTATATTAAAATTAATAATATGAATATAGATAGCTGGATTGATAGTTTATTATCACCTATAGCAAATAAGATTTCCGCAATAATATTTTCACACGTAACTATCCACGGAGTAAGGGTAGAATTTTTGATAGCTTTGCTAATTATTGCGGCATTGTTTTTTACATATAAAACAAGATTTATCGGATTTTGGGGATTTAGACACGCAATTGATTTATTAACCCAAAAATACAAACATCAAGATGTTATAAAAAAGAAGAAAAAGGGTGAAGTTTCATCATTTCAGGCACTCACTGCAACAATATCAGCATCTGCCGGAATGGGAAATATTGTAGGTTCGGCTTTGGCGGTTTCTATTGGCGGGCCTGGGGTAATATTTTGGATGATTATTGCCGGAATTTTTTCTATGGCATTAAAATTTTCTGAAGTATTGTTGGGGATAAAATTCAGACAAATTAACCCTGACGGTTCATCTTCAGGCGGCCCGATGTACTACATAATAAACGGTTTGAAAGCACCTTGGATAAAACCTTATACCCCTTATCTTGCAAATATATATGCAATATGTTGTTTATTTGCAATGATTGGCGGTTGGAATTTATTTCAGATAAATGCAATTACAACTCAAATAACCAATGTAACAGGACTTTTTTACGGTCAAAGATGGTTATTTGGCTTGATTGTTGCAATAATTACATATATTACGGTAATTGGCGGAATAAAAGCAATTGGAAAATTTACCTCAAAAGTAACTCCCGTAATGTGCAGTTTGTACGTATTTTCAGCATTTATAATTTGTTTGTTAAATATTCATAATGTACCTCACACAATAGGAATTATTATTCATGAAGCATTCAAACCGCAAGCACTGGTTGGAGGCGGGGTTTTTGGATGTATGTTATGGGGATTTAGGCGTGCAATGTTTGCAAATGAAGCAGGTTTAGGTACAGCACCTATTGCATTTTCAGCTGTCAAAACAAGTAAACCTGTTGCACAAGCCTTTATAGCAATGCTTCAACCGTTCGTAGACACTGTAATTGTTGGAGCTTCTACTGCTTTTATAATTGTTGTAACAGGAGCATATAAAGACTTTTTAGGTCATGCGGCGGGGATTGAATTGACTTCACATGCTTTTGAAACAGTTTGTCCGTTCTTCCCTATACTATTGACAATTATGGCTGCGTTCTTTGTATTGTCAACAATGTTGTGCGGTTCGTATTACGGGGTAAAAAGCTGGACTTTCCTTGTTGGAGAATCCACTCTGAAAACAAGAACTTTCCAAATAATTTATTGCATATTTATCGTAATAGGTTCAGCTATGAACTTGAAAAGTGTTGTGAATTTGTCTGATGCGTTTACGCTATTTTTGGCAGTTCCGAACTTGTTTGCAGTATTCTTGTTATCAGGCATAATAATGAAAGAACTTAAAAGATATTGCAAAAGATACCAAATAGGATTTTTTCAAGAAAAATAGTCCCCTTAATGGATAGACAGGGAGAAAAATTTTATTCATAATATATAAACAAGACTAGCTAAGGTAGAGGAGAGATAATTAAAATGATTAAAAAAGGATGTCTTGATATTGTTCAAGAAAAATGTAACGGTTGCCGCGATTGTGTTTTAGGAAACAACAGAAAAAATGTTGTATTTTCTGACGGAAACCCTGAAAGCGCAAAAGTGATGTTTATAACAGATGTTCCAAATGAACTTGAAGATGAAGCAGGAAGACCGTTTGTCGGCAAATGCGGAGATTTATTCAATACATTTTTAAAAGATGCGGGAATATCAAGAGAAAATGATATCTATATTACAAATACCGTTAAATGCAGACCTCCTGAAAACAGAGTTCCGACCGAAATAGAAAAAGCATTATGCCATAAATATTTGACAGCACAAATCGATATTATGAATCCAAAAGCAATTGTTTTCTGCGGAACAACTGCATTGAAATCATTCCGTGATGAAAAGAAAATGCAGATTTCTAAAATCAGAGGTCAATGGTTTGATTTGACAATTAATGGTGTTACATACAAAGCTATGGC
>JAFUUT010000303.1 GCA_017477685.1 bacterium
CAAATTAATGAAATAGAAGAAGCGGAAATACAATCCGAAACTGAAGACGCAGATTTAGAGCGTGAACTTGAGGTATTGACAAATGCAGAAAAGCTAAAAGAACTGACCGGTAATGCTTATTGGAGTTTGAATGGTGATGACGGTTCTGTTTTAGAAGGTCTTTCAAAGATTAAATCCGATATTTCAAAAGCTTCAAGTTATGATAATTCTCTTGAGGATATTAGTTCTCAATTTAATGAAGCCTCAGAGATTTTAAAAGAAATCTCGTCAACTTTGCGTGATTACAGTCAGAATTTAGACAATGATACTCAACGGCTTGATCAAATTCAAGAGCGCTTATATCTGTTAGACAAGTTGAAACACAAATATGGCGGAAGTCTTGAGGCTGTTTTGAAATCTTATGCACAATTTTCTTCAGAGCTGGAAACAATTGAATATTCTACAAAAAACATAGAGGAATTATCCGCAAAAATTGAAAAAACTCGTTCTGAACTTTATAAGACAGCTCAGGAAATAAGTTCTTACAGAAAGAATTATGCTCAAGTTTTATCATCTCTTATTCAAGACAAACTTTCTTTTCTTGAGCTTCCAAAGGCTCGTTTTGAGATAAGGGTTTCTCAAAAAGAGTTGTCTTTTAACGGTATTGATGACGTTGAATTCTATATTTCAACTAATATTTCGGAAGATTTAAAACCTTTGGCAAAGGTTGCGTCCGGCGGGGAAATTTCGCGTGTAATGCTTGCGATTAAGTCTATTTTTGCATCAAATGATGAGATTGATACTGTGATTTTTGATGAGATTGATACCGGTATTTCTGGACATGCAAGCCAGAGTGTCGCAGAAGAAATGTAGAATTTAAGCAAAAGCCATCAAATTATTGTCATTACGCATCAGGCAATTATTGCATCAAAAGCTGATAAACATTTCTATGTTCGTAAATCCCAACAAGATGTAACTAAAGTTGAGGTTTATGTCTTGACGGGCGATAACAGAATTAAAGCACTTGCGGAACTCGCCGGCGGTGATATTAATGAACAGTCTATTGAATTTGCAAAATCTCTTGTCTCTTAAATATGATTCCCTCTCTTGTTATGGATTAAAAAAAGTGATATAATTATATATATGCGGAGGATTGTATGAGTTATAGATTTTGTCATAATAAATTCAAAAAAGGTTTTACTTTAGTCGAAGTTTTGCTTGCGACTACAATAGTTGCTGTTATTGCGGCTTTAGTTGTTCCTGTTGCCGTTACGAATTATCAAAAGAAAGTTATGGTTGCGGCGCGTGATAAATTTGTAACAGGTTTAACAGAATTGATTGATCGTTTGACTATAATTGAAAATGTAGGCTCTTTTTCAGGCACTTCATTATATGCTGATGAGAATCCAGCTGGAATTGTTCCCGGAGACGTGTTGGCGGAAAAAACGGGGCACTTTATAATGAATAATTTCAAAGTCGAAAAATATCCGTATGAACCCACAGGATATGATTTGCGCTGCAGTGATCCTGAGCGTGAGGAAGAAATTATGGGTTGTGGCCCATTAGCATTGCTAAAGAGCGGCGAAGTTTTCTGTATATATCCGCAGACAAAAAAGCATGGAGTAAGAGCATGTCTTGATGTTAATGGTGAAACTCCTCCAAACGCCCAAGATATAGATGTTTACACAATTGAGTATCCTATGCGAGAACTTGCGACTACACTTGAGGTTGCAAAATCGGAGAATGTTATTGTACCGCCTGAACCGCAGCCATAAAAATAAAAACCGGTAAATATTACCGGTGATGAATTAGATGAAAGATTTAGTTTTGTATATAGTCTTTAAAATGTTTTGCGTTTTTGTTGTGACGTAATTTTTTTAGTGCATCGCATTCGATTTGTCTGATTCGTTCTTTTGAGTACCCTAATATATTGCCGACTTCAAAAAGAGTTTTGGGTTTGTTATCTTTTATTCCGAACCTTTCTTCTAATACCCTCTTTTCTCTTTCTGTAAGGTATTCGAGTATTTTTGGAATTTGCCTTTTTAAAGATGATATTTGTACTTCTTTTTCGGGTGAGTTTTGTTTTTTGTCCTCTATAAAATCTCCTATACATAAATCTTCCGTGACATATGTGTCCAAACTTACAGGCTCTGGTGTAATGGAATCTTTTATTTTGTATAGTTGTTTTTCTGTGATTCCCAAGTAAGCTGCAATTTCGCTGTCTGTAGGTTCTCTGTTGTATTCTTCCGACAATTGTTCCAATGCACATTTGTATTTTTTTATTTTGTCTATCATGTGGATTGGTACTCTTATTGATTTTGAGTTGTTTGCGATTGCTCTTACAAGCGATTGTTTTATCCACCAGGTAGCATAAGTTGAAAACCTGAAATTCTTGGTATAATCAAATTTCTCAGCCGCCCTCATAAGTCCTATTGCTCCTTCTTGTAACAAATCCATGAACAGTACGCCATGCCCGACGTATTTTTTTGCAATGCTGACGACTAAACGCAAATTTGCCTGTACCAGTTTGCGTTTTGCAACGTCATCTTTTTGTTCTTTAATAAGTCTCCCCAACTCTTTTTCCTGTTCAACTTTTAAAAGCTTTATTCTTCCGATGTCTTTCAAGTAACATTGCAATATGTCATCCTCAACTACCACATTGCTGAATGTTTGAATTTCTTCTTCATTATTGATTTCTATTTTTTCATAATCCAACACTTCTGCTGCCATTCTATTCTCTCCTTCCTTTTATCATTGACGATAATTATTTAAAAAAGTTTCCGTTTATCTCTTGACAGAAAAATTTGTTCTTGCTACTATTAGTCTTGCGCAAGGATTAATCCTTGGTGATGCTGAAAGATAAATAGTTATAAGGGCGTTTAGCTCAGTTGGTAGAGCGTCTCCCTTACAAGGAGAGGGTCATAAGTTCGAGTCTTATAACGCCCACCATAAAAAAGAGGTCAAAAGACCTCTTTTTTAGTGAGCAATAAGCCTCGAAAGTAGAATATTTGTTTTCAAATATTCTACCTCGTCAGCCTGAAATCAGGCATACTTAATTTGTAATGCTCGGGTTTCATACCCTCGCAAACAACTTAAGCATTATAACGCCCACCATAAAATAAAAGTAATATTTGTTCTTTTCACAATTCTTAATATTTAAATAAAAAGAGGCAATTTTTATTAATCAGGAGTTTTATGTATGCAGGAGTAGTTTGTAAATGAATATCCCTGCGACAAAATTATTTCATTATATTAAATCGAACATATTGTACGGTTCTGAGCTCCAAAAACATCTAGCGGCTCATCCGGATATGGAACGGAGAATCGGTTCGCTTCCTTATGAGTGGCTGGGTAATGTTAAAAGAGAGGATATAAGTGAGGTTACTGAACGAATATTCTCTGCTCTTGAGGAGTTTTCTAAAGTGAGATATGAGCAAGGTGTCTGTTGCTATAATTTTTATGATTATGAAGATAATGCCGCGTATGCAAGTAAAAAATTGCTTAAGACCTTACAAAAGGAGCTAAATAGAGAGGATATTAATATTGATACAAATATTGGCAACGGTAAATTTAAAGTGTGTACCAAGTTGACAGTGGGTGATAAATCGTATGCTCTATCTTCATTTTCGAAAACAAATATTCTGGACTATGCAGCTCATGGTGCAATGTACGAGCCGCAAATGAGTTTTCTAGCTTATAAAAGAGGGTCTCAAGGACGTTATGCAAGACCTTTTATGGCAAGAGCTTTTTCTACTATTAACGGTTCATTTATTTTATCAAAATTTATAGACAAAACTCATCCTGTAAAATGTGAGATGTCCCCTATCCTGCGCTCAAGAGAATTTATTCAAAATCCTGATGCCCCGGGGGAAAATACAATAAGAGGAATTGCGATTGATCACGGCGGTTCATTTGTAAATGATAAATATATCAAAGACCCTAAAATCAGAAATACTTGGCGAAAATTTGCCCAAAAACTTAATAGCGAAAATATGTTATTTTGCTTGCCAACACATTGCATAAATGGGAAAGCGGAATGTATAACGGGTGTTCAAGATTATTTGTACAAGTTGAAAGAACAGGGAGTTGATTTGTGTACAGTTGATGCCCGTGAAATTATTAATGATTTATCTCCTGCAAGACAGGTTGTTGCAAAAAAAATCTTGCGAGTCCTACGCAAGGCAAGAAAGCTTAAAAATGAAGCAATAGAAAGAGGAGATTTTGAATATTACCAAAAACTCTTAAGTGAAGATTTGAGAGACAATTATAGATTCAGGTTTTACTCTGAAGATTTGATAAATTGTAATATTCGCCAAGGGTATCCAAAACTTGTCGCTCAAGAATTGGGTATCAGCAATGTTCCTGATATTTGGGAGTTTAAGCATTTAATTGACATTAATATGTTTAATCCCGGAACTCTTCCAAAATATATAAAAAGAGCAGATATTATTCAATGGTTATATGAATGTTATGAACATTTTGATTTTGAATCTTTTTTTGCACAAGAGATAGTAAAAGTTTTTCATTTAAAAAA
>JAFUUT010000015.1 GCA_017477685.1 bacterium
GATTAAAGAGGTGTATAGAGGTTAATTTGAATGGTTGAATGTTTAACAAATAAAAAAATTTTGATGAAAGGCAATTATGCAATTGCAAATGCCGCAGTAATAGCCGGATGTCAGTGCTATTTCGGGTATCCTATAACTCCTCAGAGTGAAATAGGGGAATTTATGAGCGGAAAGATGCAAGAACTCGGCAGAGCTTATGTATCTGCTGAAAGTGAACTTGCAGCTATCAATATGACTATAGGAGCATGCTCTACAGGTGTTAAAGCGATGTCGTCATCTTCTTCATGTGCTGTCGCTCTGATGCAGGAAGGGCTCTCATATGCTACGGCGGATGAACTGCCTGTTGTATTGGTTAGTGTTATGCGCGGCGGCCCCGGATTAGGAAATATTTATCCTTCTCAAGGTGATTATACGCAGTCTGTAAAAGGCGGCGGAAACGGAGATTACAGAACTATTGTTCTTGCTCCTGCGACTGTTCAGGAATGTGCAGATTTAACATATAAAGCTTTCTATTTAGCTCAAAAATACCGCAATCCGACTATACTGCTTGCTGACGGATTACTCGGGCAGATGATGGAACCGGTTGTTTTTAAAGAATATCCGTATCCTGAAGTCGATAATTCATCTTGGCGTTTGTCCGGAACCAAAGATCACAAAGCTCGAATAATAAGGTCTTACGGTCCTATTGCTGATGACAGATGTGTTTTCTTAGAAAAACTTTTTGAAAAATACAGAGCTTTAGAGGAAAATGAAACCGAGTGGGAAGAAATTGGCACAGAAGATGCTGATGTTGTACTGGTAAGTTTTGGAAGTACTTCAAGAAATGTAAAAACGGCAGTAAAAATGTGCAGACAAAACGGTATAAAAGCAGGATTTTTCAGACCGATAACATTATTCCCGTTCCCGAATAAAAGATTAAAAGAGCTTTCTAAATCCGTTAAGAAGTTCATTACGGTTGAAGTTAATATGGGACAAATGGTGGATGATGTTAAACTTGCCGTTAATGGTGCAGTTCCTGTAGAACTTATACATAAAGGTGTGGGCGCTCCGCCGGATCCGGAAGTTATATACAGACAAATTGAGGAGTTAATATAATGGCAACACAAGTTTTTAAAATACCGGAATCAATAAAAGAAGATGCAAAATTTACATTCTGTCCCGGATGTGATCATGGGGTTGCCGTCAGACTTGTTGCGGAATGCCTTGATGAACTCGGGATAAAAGATAATACAATCGCAGCATGTGCAATCGGATGTTCGGTTACAATATATGATTTTATAGATATGGACGCAATTGAGGCTCCGCATGGCAGAGCCGTTGCGGTAGCAACAGGGGTAAAAAGAGCTAAGCCTGACAAATTTGTATTTACTTATTCGGGTGATGGTGATTTTGCTTCAATTGGCTTAGCCGAGGGTATGCATGCCGCATTAAGAGGAGAAAAAATATCTTCAATTTGCATTAATAATACAACTTATGGTATGACAGGCGGACAACTTGGTCCTACAACGATGCTCGGACAGGTTACGACTACTTCTCCTACCGGTCGTAATTTGGAATATTACGGTTATCCTATCAAATTGGCGGAGCATATTGCTTTGTGTGACGGAACCGCATTTAGTGCAAGAGTTTCTTTAGATACTGTTGCTAATATTAAAAAAGCTAAGCAGGCAATTAAAAAAGCTTTTGAAGTGCAGCTAAAGGGATTGGGCTTTGGGTTTGTTGAAATTTTATCAACTTGTCCTACAAATTGGAGAATGTCTCCTGATAAAGCTCATGAAAGAGTTCAAAATGAAATGATGAAAGTATTCAAACCGGGCATATACAAAGATGTTACGGCGCAAAAAGTTTAATACAGGTAGTAAGAGGAAACAATAATGGAAAAAGACTTTATAATAGCAGGTTTTGGCGGTCAGGGGGTACTGCTTGCAGGAGAGGTATTAGCTAATGCATTTATGCTTGATGATAAGAATGTAACTTGGTATCCGTCATATGGGGCGGAAATGCGCGGAGGAACCGTTAATTGCTCTGTTGTTATGTCAGATAGCGAAGTTAGTGCGGTGCAAAAAGCTAAAGCCGAGTTTATTACCGTATTAAATCAAGCGTCCTTCGATAAATTTGTTTCTTGCGTTAAAAAAGGCGGTTCTATTGTTGTGAATTCTTCTCTGGCAGCTATTAAGAAAACACGTGAAGATATAAATTATATTTTTGTACCGATAACAAAATTGGCTCAAGAAAAATTAGGCAATATCAAAATGGCTAATATATTAGCATTAGGTATATTATCAAAGGTAAGTAAGCTGGTGTCTTTAGAGACTCTGGAGAAGGCTTTGTACAATGTAATTCCTCCTCATAGAGCAAATTTAATACCGCTTAATATAGAAGCATTAAAACTCGGTTATGAGTATGATTTATTGCAGGTATAGTTCAAAATCACCTAAAAAGTTGATTTTAAATTTTACCAAAGAGTATATTCTTAAAAGGTAAAATGAAAGGTCCGGCAAAAAAGTGAAAAACGAACTTATTGCGTCTATTAAACAAAAAGATTTACAACTATCGAAATTGGAAAAACATATTAATAAAAGTGAAATTTGTTCAGATTTATACAATAAAGTGTTAATTGAAAAAGCAATCTTGAAAAAACAGCTTGACGAAATTTCTAACAATACTTTGGTTAGTCGTATCAAACATCTGATCCCTCATAAAGAAAAACTTATTTGTGATTATTTTAAGAGTTAGAAGATTGTTTGTATTTAATATTGTATGTTAGCAAAAATATAAAGTTAAATATTCTTAATAAATTTAAATATTAAAGCAATATTTTCTCCTGAATACACTTTATATAAATACGGGGAAAATATGCATATGGGTATAGAAAAGGTCGGATTAAGTCTTATTCGAAATACTGTCAAAGCAAAGGGCGGAAGTGTGCTGCGCTCAAAACCAGATGTTTTTCATGGTATAAATCCGACACTAAGATATACTGAAAATGGGAAAATCTTTGCTTTGCCAAGATTTATTACACCGGAGATGCAAGAAGCACGTGCAATGAACCAAATTGCAATCCGTCAGGCAAAAGCAGGTAATGTTGTGAGAACATACCCAAAGGCTACTTCTAAAGATTTGATACGATTGACTTCTGAAACTATAGAAGACACATACTCTCGAGTTGAATGGACAAATCCTAAGGACGGCAAACTATATAACTTGTTAAAACAGGGAGAAACCGAAGATGACAAGGTAATTGTCAGAATTCTTGATGAAGAAGGTGCATTTATAAAAGAAGTACAACTTGAGCCAAAGAATATAAAAATTTTGGATGATTTTTCTTCAGGAACCGATTATATAAAATCTTCAAGCTCAATGTTTGATGTAATGACGCACGGGGATATTGTAGCAACATTTGCCAAATGATATAACCCTTTTGCAAGTATTGAACTCATTGATATAAATGGTAAAAACACTATAAAAAATCTTTATTCAGAAATAGAAAAATTACAATCAAGAATTAATAAAGGTGAAAGAATCGATTTTGTTTCATTGTCTTCTGGAATCCGAGCTTCAAAAGAAGAGTCTATAAGTATATTAAAAGAACTGGGATTAACACCTTTTGAAATGAAAACAACGAATATTTCTTTGAACCACCCACAGATTATTCGCTATCCTGTGTCAGAATTTGCAATAAAAA
>JAFUUT010000304.1 GCA_017477685.1 bacterium
AATTAAAGCAATGTTAACTGTTGCACTTATCCCGCCAATTTTAAAACACGTTTTCGGTCTTGAAAAAGGGAAATCTAAAAAAACAGCAACAGAACCGGCAAATAACAATTATTATAACTTAACGCAAAAAGCAAAAATGGCGCAATTTCTGGGAAGTACAGAAAGCATCAAAAAAGGCGCCGCTCCAAGCTTTTCCGGCAACATTCCGGTGTCATCACCTTTCTTAAAAACACCTCAAAAATTATTTAATAAATTGATAGACAACATTGAAAAATATTATACAAGTTACGCTTTTTCTAACCCGCTTACAAGAAAATTAGCACATAAAGATGATATCGGCAGATGGGTTGATCATATGCAGGCATTTGGTTCTTATACAGTATCAGGTATGTATATGCTGCAAACACTTAGAAATAAAAATATGGATGAAGACAGAAGAACAACATTAGCAATTAACCAAGGGCTAACGCTTGTTGCGTCAACTGCCATAGCATATTTAGTAAGCGAAAAATTAATTGCACCTTGGAATAAACATGTTTCTATGAAATATGCCGCATCAAAACTTAACATGGACCCTGAAGAGCTGAGCAAAGGACTTAAAGAACATCAGCAAAAAATTAAAAAGTTATATTTTGAAAAACATCCGGACCAAATCACAAGAGAAAATATAAATGAAAAAACAATGAAAAAGCTTTATAAGAAAAAACACGGTTCATTAGCCGGTTTTGAAGAATATATCGATGATCTTATTAAAAATAAATCTCTCGAACTTGATTTGAAAAAATTCAAAAAACCAAATCTTGTACACTACGTTGATAAAGCGTTAAAGAATAAAGGACTTGCAGATAAATTAAAGGGTCTTGATGTATTAAAATCTCTGATTATCTTTACATCAGTATACAGATTCTTTGGTCCTGTACTTGTAACTCCTGTTGCAACATGGATAGGAAACCAAATAACAAAAATAAAGAAAAACAAAAAACAAAAATCCGAACCGGCGCCAATAACACCACCTCCAACGACAACAAATAATAATAAAACAATATATAATACAATGCAAAAACCGAGTATATCTCAGTTTGGGGTCGTTAATAAAAATAACGCAGCCTAATGGTCATAATAAAAAAGAGTTCAACTTAAAAAGTTGAACTCTCTTTTTTATTTGGTAAACACCCACGAGCCGTTAGAATTTGTACTCATGATTGTTTTTCTTCTACTTTTGTCTTCTTGCCTTTCTTGTCTTTTGGCTTCTTGTCTTTTTTCTTTTTCCCGAATTTCGGGCTTTTTTTTTGAGCCATTCGCAAATTTAGCTGATCATTTTCGTTCGACTTGAACGCGCCAGCATTTAAGGTTGCCATATAAACAGGAGTTGTATGAGCATAGTCAAACAATATAACACCATTCGCATGCAGCTTGCGGGCTTCATATATTTGTCTTATCAAATCTTCACTGTTACCGCCCATGAATGTAACAAACAAACCGGCATACAATTCTGTGGAAGATGATTTAATTCGCATAACATCATTCATCATTGAAGAAAGCATCTTAGAATCATACGTCATAAATAACGGCGTAAAACCATCAATATAGTTTTGGAAAGACCAAGATCTCCAATCCTGCTGCTTTGTCGCAAGAGCAGAAGCAATATCAGGGAAAATAACGGCTGAAGAATATACATTATAATTACGAGCAACTTCACCTATACGTTTTACGAATTTTGTAATTTTAGAGCGTCTGTATTCATTCCAATCATACCAGGCAGCATCAGAAATCGTTAAATCTACAGGGTCAACCCCATACATTTCATTAAACTCATTTCTGGCATATTCACTAAATCCCCACGCCGCAAGATCATTTCTGGAATTTGCATTTGGATATCGGATATAATCCAAATTTATACCGTCAGGATGATAATCTTGAACTATTTCTGTTACAAGTTCTTCCAAAAATGCTTGAACTTCTTCATTCGCAGGGTCTAAGAAATATCCGTTGTGTTCGGATGCAGACCTTGATGCTCCGGGATAATTCGCAAATTGTTTTGTTTTATTTCCCCATTCGGGATGAACGGATAATATACTTGAAGGATTGATTTCAGGCGGCTGATTACCCACATAGAAAGATTGGAACCAAACATGAACTTTTATTCCTCGGTTATGCGCTTCTTTTATCCACACCGCCAACGGATCAAATCCGTCAAAGGTTTCATTTTGAACAGTAAATCCATACTTGTTCATTGTTTTGCTCGGAAAAATCGTTTTGCCATGGAAATACGTTTCTAAAAATATATTATTAAAACCGTTACTTTTCAAATTATCCAATGTAGAAATTATTTGTTCTTCATTTAATTCTGTCGGGCGAAGCCAAACCCCCTTTAATTCATTCTTTACATACGGCAATGCGGTAATGACCGCATTATTTGCTTCATCGATTGCGGCTTGAGTATATTGCTTAATTACGGATGAATTTTTTTTAGCATTTTTAGCCATAGATAAATAATTTTCAGCAGATTTTATATGAGCTGAAGGGGCATTATCATTATATGAAGGCATAGAAGATTTATAGTAGTTTATTATAGACTCTGCTTCTTTAATTTTTGTTTCCGCATCATATATATAACTTTCAGAAGTAGTGTAAACGGTTATTTTATCGTTTATACTGTCTATATAAACTTTTGAGCCGACAGTAACATTTTGGGTTATCCAATTTTTTGCGCTTCCATGACCGCTTATAACAATACCGCCCTCTGGAATTGCAGAATCAGCACCGCTTAACGAGGTTACAGTATGGCCTACGATAACAGCTTCCGTACCAAATTCATTTGTTCCGGTGTGAAAACCGTAACGAGGAGTGTACACAACAAGCATATTAGTTCCCCGCCCTCCGGGGAAATATGAAACTGCAATTGACGGATCAATCCTGTCAACCCGAAAAGAAGATTGCTTAAATACGACCTCATCATTATCAAAAAACACAGGATTAAACGCTTCAGGCAATTGAACCTGTTCTACTTCTTCAAATGCTTCATCAGAAATAACTGAAAAATCAATATTTTCTTCTTCCTGAGCAAAAGCAGGGGTGAAACATATAAATATACTTAAAGTTGTTAGGATTATCGATTTTAATTTCATTTTTGCCTTGTATTTCTCCTGTCATAATAACCTTTTGGGTTATAATTCAACGCTTCTATTTCTCTTATTTTGTCAGGAATATTTTCATCGGCGGGGTTTAATAAAAAAGCCTTTTTATAACATATATTCGCCCTTTTTAAATCCCCGAATTTTTCAAATATTTCAGCCATTCGGTAAAGCCCTTGAGCATCTTCATCTTTCCCGCCGTCAAGAGCCTTTCTGTAATACTTTAAAGCGTTCCTGTAGTCTTTATTTTCATAATATAAGTCTGCCAAGTAATAATTTGCATCCGGATTTTGATAATCTATCCCCAAAGCCCTGAAAAAATAAGACTTCGCATTTTTATTTTGTTTTTGCATTCCGCATATACGTCCAAGCTGCACAACAGAATGAATATCATCATACCGAGATGCAGCTAACAAACTATACTTTTGCTGAGCCATATTAAAATATTCACTGCGCATTTTTTCATCTGATTCATTCAATGCAAAATTGAAATACAAATCTGCATCTTCAAGCATCTTTTCTGTATTTATCGCATCATAATCAATGATAGAATTTTCACTTGATACTGAGCCATATTCAACAGCACAAGCAAAATCACAATTGCAGCAAAGCGCAAAAGCACAAATTATGCAAAATAACAGACGCATACCTTACAGATCCGTATATGACGGAGCAGCTTGCTGGTTGTGATGATAGAATGAAAAATCATCAGCACCTGGCTCTGCATATGTGTAGAATTTCCTGAAAAATCTTACAATTTTCGGAAGTTCTTGATCTCTTCTTTCTTTAGCTGTGTAGTACTCTTTACCTAAAGATCGATTTTTGCTGACTGTAACAATCTCATAAGTATCTTCAGAGAAACCTTGATTCATAATGTAATCTCTTGAAGTAGTCTGGTCAACAGTTACAGCACTATGCGCGCTGAGTGGAATAAGCATCATTGCAGATGCAACTAATAATATTGTTTGAATTTTCATAGGCACCTCTTTTTAGTACAGTATAGTGTCATTTTTGTAATATGGCAATTATATTATAATTTGTTTACATTTAAAGTACATATACTATTTGTATGAATTTATAACGATTTGTTCAAATTTTTCCAACAGTTCATTTTCAGGAACTCTTGCAATAATTTCACCTTTTTTAAAAATGTACCCCTCTCCAATAGCGCCGGCAATGCCAAAATCTGCATTTTTAGCTTCACCGGGTCCGTTTACAGGACAGCCCATAACAGCAATTGTTATGTCTTTATCAAAATTTTTAAATCTTTCTTCTACTTTTTTAGCCAAACTTATCAGATCAATCTGAGTACGACCGCAAGTAGGACAAGATACAAAGTTTACACCTTTTTTTCTTAAGCCTAAACTTTTGAGAATTTCAAACCCCGCATATACTTCCTCAACAGGATTTTCCGTCAGCGAAACTCTTATAGTGTCCCCTATACCCTCTGATAACAACGCACCAATACCGATAGAAGATTTAATCAATCCTCCGCGCATAGTTCCGGCCTCTGTCAGTCCAATATGCAAAGGATAATCGATAATTTGTGAAATTCTGCGGTATGCATCTATCGTTGTCATCACATCAGAAGATTTTAAAGAAACTTTTATCAAATCAAAATCCAAATCTTCAAGAATTTTTATATGCGACATAGCACTTTCGACCATTTTTTGCGATAACGGAATATGCTTGTTTTGCAAATCTTTTTCCAGCGAACCTGCGTTAACGCCAATCCTTATAGGAATTTTTTGCTGCTTTGCAAGTTTCACAACGGCTTGAGTATGTTCTTTTCTGCCTATATTTCCGGGGTTCAAGCGTAAAGCAGAAATGCCGTTGTTTATACATTCAATCGCCAATCTGTAATCAAAATGGATATCCGCAACCAGAGGGACATCTGATTTTTTGACAATATCTTTTATGGCAGATGCGGCATCTTTATTTAAAACTGCCAAACGCACAATTTCGCATCCGGCATCCGAAAGCTCTTTTATTTGATTGAGCGTAGATTTTATATCTCTCGTATCAGTATTACACATAGACTGAACAGAGATGAGATTATTATTACCAATTTTTACATTTCCGATTAAAATTTCTTTAGTTTTTCTTCTGTTTATCATAATATAATATTAGCACACAAAAAAGAAAGGGAGAACATAGATGAGAGTTGCGATAATATCTGATATTCATGCGAATTTACAAGCATTAGAAGCCGTATTAAACGATATTAAAGAGCAAGAGTGCGAGCATATATTTTGCTTGGGGGACTTAGCTTTAGCCGGTCCGCAGCCGAAAGAAACATTGGATTTTATCATGGCGCAAGAAAATTGGACTATCATTCAAGGGAATACAGACCGAATGATTGCGAATTACGGTCCTGAAGTAGTCGATTTTTTAAACGCTCAATACCCTGTTATGGCAAATGCAATAGAGTCAGATAACCAAACTCTTGATGACACATACAGAGCATACCTTGCTAATTTGCCTCCTCAATTATCCATAGAAATCGAAGAATGCAAAATTCTTTTGGTACACGGTTCTCCTAGATCAAACATGGAAGATATACTTCCTCAAATGCCGCTTGAAGCAATAGAAGAAATGATATACGGAACAGAAGAAAAGCTTATCTTATGCGGACATACACACATCCCTTGCGGATACCAAACAAACACAAACCAAACCGTAGTAAATGTAGGAAGCGTTGGAAGACCAATGACTGAAGATCCTAAAGCATGCTATGCTATCGCAGATTTTCAAGATGGCTCTTTTGAAATTAAACACCGCTTCGTTAAATACGATAATAAACTTGCCGCACAAATTATGTCCCAAAGAGATTTTATGGGATCGGACAGGTTGGCAGATTTATTATTAAATCCTATAGCAAGACACATATAAGCTAATACCGCATCAATTTAGTTGCGTATTTCATGGCTTTTTGGTATGTGTCGAAAGCATTATCAGCGTAGTCTTTTCTTATTTCATTTCCGGTATTTTCATCAATCTCGGCATTGTTGTTATATCGGTAGAATGTGTTGTATAAATTATTCCCCTGCTCTTTTAAAAAGCCTTTAAACACAAAAGCCCCAACTTTCAGGTTTAAGTCAAAATCCTGGCATACTCCGTTTTTTAATTGCTCGGGATTCCTATATTTATACAAAATTTCCCCAAGATTGCCCAGCTTCATTGAAGGGTTCTTATCTTTTGCCGCAAATAACTTATTAAGCGATCCGTATTTTTTGACAAGTTTTCCAAGATTAGAATCAAAAGTTGACGGTCTTTCATACAAATCTTCAATTGCAATTGAGGTCAATCCCATAGGACCTTTGCCATTTTCCGAAGTGATTATATTTTCACAAAAATGAGTTTCCCTTTTTACGATACAAGCAATATACACCGGATTAACACCTGCATATGAAGCTGCATTCATAATCTTTCTAATCATTCTGCGTTCATTTATTTTATATTTATCACTATCCGTGGCGATAATATATTTTACACGTGCAGTATCCTCTTTAACGGCATTCTCAACCGATTTATCTTTAAATTTATATCCGCTGAATACCGGTGTATTTTGTTTCTTCTGCGTATAAGCCTGCAATGGTGAAAAAGCTTGAGTACTAATTAGTTGCGAAACTCCGTTTATTAGCATAATTTTATATCCCCTATAT
>JAFUUT010000305.1 GCA_017477685.1 bacterium
AAGATTCAAAAAATAATATATATAAAGGAGAAACATGAAAATTAAATTATCAAGAAAACAAGTTACAATAATACTTTTGGCAATAATTATACTACCTATTTTATATCATTGGGCTTCCAGAAAGATTATGGGAAAAATTATGCAGCAGATTATGCGAATACCCCAAGAAGTAGTTGTCGGAACACCCCTAAATACTGAATCATTTATCTCAGCCGAATCAACAGGCAGGGTAGAAGCAAAATATTCTATTGATGTAATGGCAAGAGTCGCAGGCTTTTTACAGAAAAAATATTTTAATGAGGGTGATTATGTAAAAAAAGGTCAGCTTCTTTTTCAAATCGACCCGCAAGAATATCAGCTTGAAGTACGCAACTCTCAGGCAAATGTAAATCAGTACAGCGCACTTTTAACAAATTCCCAGCAAGAGCTTGACAGAGCAAACGCCCTGATTAAGGAAGATTTAGTCAGCCATTCTCTTGTAGACCAATCTCTTGCCACAAGAAACCAAAACCAGGCACTACTTGACGCCGCAAGACAAAAATTGCAGCTTGCAAGAGTTAATTTAGGTTATACTTCAATAAAATCACCGATTGACGGAAGAATAGGAAAAGTTAATATCACAGAAGGCAACTATGTATCTTTAACCTCAGGGCCGTTAGTCAATGTTTCAAGTATAGACCCTGTTTATGTAACATTTAGCCTGAGAAGTTCTGATTTTATAAAACTTTTACGTGCGAGCGATCAATTCAAAGATGTTGATGTAAAAGTTCAATTTGAAGGCGGCAACTGGTATGGCAAAATCGGCGTTATTGAATTTGTAGATAATCAAATTGATAAAAATTCAGGCTCTATCCAAATGAGAGCAACTTTTGAAAACCCTGACGGATGGCTGGTACCCGGTGATTATATGAAGGTTTCTTTAATTGCTAAACAAAAAGTTCAATTTATGACAGTACCTCAAGCATCTACAAAAGGTGATGCTATGAGCGGTTATTATGTTTGGGCAGTAGATAAAGATAATAAAATTGTAAGAAAAGATATTAAAGTTTCTGATGTTATTGATAACAGTTGGATAGTAGAATCCGGTTTAAACCCTGATGACAAAATCGTTGTCGCCGGTGTCCAAAATATCAATCAGGAAGGACAAAAAGTTAAAATTTTAAGCAAAGAAGAATACGAAAAGAAACAAAAGAAAAATGATAAATAAATTTTCAAGATATTAGGAAAGTAGAGATGAAAAAAATATTTGATAAATCCAAACTATATTTCTTTATTACAAAGCCCCGTTTTGCACTCGTAATATCAATATGTATTGTACTTTTAGGGTTAATTTCCCTTGCCGGATTGAAACAAGAGAGTTATCCTGACGTAACCCCATCGCAAATAAGGGTTAGCGCAAACTATATGGGTGCAAGTGCGGAAGTTATAGAATCAACCGTCGCCACCATTTTGGAACAAAAACTTAACGGTGTTGAAAACCTGACATATATGACATCCACTTCATACGACGGGATGTACCAATTAACGATGTATTTCAAGGTTGGCTCCGATAAGAACGTAAACTTGATGAATGTTCAAAACAGAATTCAGCAAGTGCAATCTCAATTACCTGAAGACGTACAAAGAACAGGTGTTACAGCCGTCAGCAGAACATCAGGTTCAGGAGCTATGATATTGACATTGATGCCGGAAAAAGGTAATTGGAGCCAATTAGATTTAACAAATTACGGTTCTATATATATAAAAGACGAATTAAAACGTGTTGAAGGTGTTGCTGATGTCGATGTATACGGTGCGGGGGATTATGCGATGAGAATATGGCTTGATCCTCAAAAAATGGCGGGGCTGAATATTTCGACTTCAGAAGTAAAAGCAGCTATTGCAACGCAAAATACACAGGTAACAGCAGGAGCTTTGGGGCAAAGACCTACGGATGACGAACAGGCTTTACAAATCACCCTAAAAACTCCGGGCAGATTACAGGACGTGAAAGATTTTGAAAATATAATAATCCGCTCAAATATGGACGGCTCAAACGTAAAAATCAAAGACATTGCAAAGGTTGAACTCGGTTCACAAACATACCAAAATTTAGGTTTGATTGATGGCAAGCCTTCTGCGGTTATTGCAATTTCTCAACAACCGGATGCCAATATTATAAACATGGCAAAAGCGGTTCACAAAAAAGTTGATGAATTAAATTCCAGACTTAATAACGGTTTAAAAATTATTACAGTTAAAGATGATGCAAAATATATTCACGAATCAATGACCGAAGTTGAATTCACTATTTTGTTAACAGGTTTAATCGTTGTAATCATCATATTTTTGTTCTTGGGTGACGGGATGGCAACGCTTGTTCCGTGTGCAACAATTCCTGTATCATTGATTGGTACATTTGTTGCCCTAAAAGCTCTTAACATGTCCATAAACTTGTTATCATTATTTGCATTAGTTCTGGCGGTAGGTGTAGTTGTTGACGACGCAATTGTCGTAATCGAAAATGTCAAACGGCATATAGAAGAAGGCAAATCTCCATTTATCGCAACGCAATTAACAATGGAAGAAGTTGGGGCATCTTTGGTTGCTATGGCAATGGTACTTATGGCAGTATTTGTTCCGATTATATTTATGACAGGAATGACAGGTGCTATGTATAAACAATTTGCGGTATGTATCGCCGTTTCAATTGCAATATCGGCGGTATGTGCGTTGTCTTTATCACCCGCAATGTGTTCTCATTTTTTAGGCAGAGATAAAAATGAAAAAACAGAAACTAAAAACAAATTTGTAATGCATTTTCAAAATATTTTAAAACGTATTCATATGCGCACTTTAAGGATAGTTGTGGCATTCAATAAAGGATTTGACTGGCTTGAAAATTTCTATATGGAATACGTTAAAAAATTTGTTTATAATAAAAAACTTGTTATCGTTTTCTATACGATAGTAGTTATATTAACAATAGGAGCTTTTAATTTTACACAAAAAGGTTTTATTCCTGACGAAGATCAAGGTGTACTTGTTGCACAAATAATCTTGCCTGACGGAGCATCCTTACCGAGAACCGAAGCTGTTGCCCGTAAATTTGTAGCACAAGTAGGAGAAATTGATGGTGTTGAAAAAGAAAAGCTCACTGTTTTTGGAGGTTTTGCAGCATCAAATACGGCATTTGCCATAATACAATTGAAAGATTATTCTTACCGCAAAGTTGGTCCTTTAAAATGGATAAAACGAAAACTTACAGGTCGGGCTACAAATATGACTCACGTTGCAATACTCAACAAAGTAAGAGCAATCGCCTCAAATACCAAAGAAGCTTCTATTATTCCATTTTCACCACCGGCAATCAGCGGTATGAGTATGATGGGCGGATTTGAATTTCAAATGTTATCCCAAGGGGAACACACACCTCAAGAAATGGAATTTTGGGCAAATAAACTCATAGCTGCTGCTAATGAAAATCCTGTATTATCAAATGTCAGCACAACATTCCAAGCTAATGTTCCCCAATATATTTTAGATGTAGATTATGCAAAAGCACTTGCACAAAATGTTGACCTGCAAGAATTGTATTCAACTTTGGCATCAATGCTCGGGACATATTATGTAAATGACTTCAATAAATACGGTCGTGTATTCAAGGTTGAATTGCAAGCTCAAAGCAGATTCAGAGATAAAGCAACAGATCTTGAGGGTATCTATGTAACTAACAGAAACGGTGTACAGGTTCCTGTATTGTCACTTATGAAATTAAGACAAACCATAGGTACAGCATCAATAACAAGATACAATTTGTATAAATCAGTACAAATCCAAGGTCAACAGGCAAGTGGCAGCAGTACCGGTGAAGCAATGAATGCAATGGAAGAAGTCGCAAAAAAGGTTCTCCCGTCTGATATGACATTTGATTGGTCAGGAACTTCCGCTCAAGAAAGGGAA
The DNA here is from genome assembly GCA_017477685.1 of bacterium. Classification (GTDB taxonomy): domain Bacteria; phylum Cyanobacteriota; class Vampirovibrionia; order Gastranaerophilales; family Gastranaerophilaceae; genus Zag111. Next base: position 3,943 of record JAFUUT010000305.1, read on the forward strand.
GCATCAGGACAAACCATTATGATAGTCACATTTGCACTTGTATTTGTTTACTTGTTCCTTGTCGCACTGTATGAAAGTTACACGATACCACTTGCGGTACTTCTTATATCACCTGTTGCAGCACTCGGAGCTTTGATATTCCAGTTAATGATAAATCAATCATTCGATATTTATTCACAAGTCGGTATGATTACATTGATTGGTTTGGCGGCAAAACAATCTATTTTGATTGTAGAATTTGCAAGAACAGAACATGAACAAAACGGTCTGAGTGTCAAAGATGCGGCAATAAAAGCTGCAAAACTGCGTTTCAGAGCAATTATGATGACGGAACTTGCATTTATTATCGGTGTATTACCAATGATATTTGCAACAGGAGCAGGGGCAAATTCAAGGATTTCAGTAGGTTCAACCGTATTTGGCGGAATGGTGGCAGCCGCTACTATAGGAGCCGTTTTAACACCTGCGTTCTACGTTATAGTACAAGAATTCGTAGACAAATTCCCTAAACGCGAAATTACAGATAAAGATTTGGAGATATAATTTGATGAAAAAGATTTTAAATATAGCACTGATATTATCAATTGCCCTTGTGTCAACAACAGCTTTTGCCAAAGATGAAACCAAACTTGCAAAGGCCGATGAGCAGGTACATATTGTTAAACCTCAAAAAACAAAAACCGAAAGTCTGAAAAAACAAATAAAAAGATTAAATTTTACATCCAAAAACAAAGCAAAATATTCTAAAGAAGCAGAGGGAATGTATGAAACCAAATTCCCTGTAATTGATAGCAAAATCAACTTCAATGATGTCGATATTCCGCAAGAAATTTCGCTAAAAGACTGTATAAAACTTGCCATAACACACCATCCTTCGATTATGGCAGCCATAAGCAGTTCCGAAATATACAAATCACGTGTGGGACAAGCCTGGTCAAACTATTTTCCGACATTTAGCGCAGGAATAAGCTATTCAAGAGAAGATATGTTTATGACTATGGGCGGGAGCTTTGCGAGAATGATACCGCAAAAATACAATATGTATTACATACCGACAATGTCTGCTAATATGCTTTTGTTTGATTTTGGCAAAACAAAAGCTTACGCCGATTACGCACAAAAAACATACGAATCTTCAAGATTTGATGCTGAAACATACATCGAAAACGTAATATACAATGTTAAAGTAACATATTACAATTTACTGTTTGCAAAAATTCAAAAAGATGTATATTCTGAAACCGTTAAAGATTATGAATTACAGCTAAAGCAAGCAAAAGCATTTTTTGATATTGGTAAAAAAGCAAAAATAGACGTCACATACGCAGAATACAACTTGGGGAAAGCACAATTAAACGAGATAAAAGCAAAGAATACATTAGAACTTGCCGCTGTAGAACTTGCAAATGCTGTTGGTATTCCGGAACTTGCAGGGGTAATTTTAGCAGATGAATTAAATACAAAACAATATACCGTAAATTTTTCCGATTTGATACAGACTGCACAAGATTCAAGACCGTCTTTGCTTGCATCTAAAAAGAGAATGGATGCGGCAGAGCTTGCAGTCAGATCGGCAAAAAGAGCATTTACACCAAATATCGGTGCATTTGGGTCATACAATTACGGAGGCAGAGAAATCAACAGTGATTACGGATATTCAGCAGGAATTCAACTGCAATATTCCGGCGTAAACATGATGCTTTTGAAAAAACAGGTAGATGAAGCAAATGCAAGCTATAAAAAAGCAATGGCGGATTATGAACAAGAAAAACAAAATGTATATTTGGACGTAAAAAGTTCATATATTAATTTAATAAACTCCTATGACGCAATCAAAGTCTCCAGACTTGCGCTTCAAGCGGCGAAAGAACAACAGTATCAAGCATTCCGAAGATATCAGGTAGGTTTAGGAGATGCTATTGAATTTAAGGATTCAGAAAATACATATCTAAACGCACAACTTGATTATTATAACACCTTGCTCCAATATAATGTTAATGCTGCAGAACTTGAACGTGTAGTCGGAGCACCAATAAAAGAATCAGATATAGATTTGTAATACATATTATTAATAAAAAAAATAAAAACTGAACTACACAATATTTTTTACAAAATTATAAATTACTTTCAACCTTTCAGAATTGGTTTTTACAAGTTCTAAATGATTTTTTACAAAATCATACATGTATTCTTCTGACTCTGTTTCGAACGAAAATAATTCTTTTGGCCTGACATTGAGAATATCCGAAATTTTTTCAAGAGTAACAGCAGTCATAAAGGCATTTCCTGTTTCAATACTACTGAGAGTATTGGTCGCGATTCCTATTTTTTCAGCAAACTCCTCTTGACTATACCCCTTAATTTTGCGAAAAAACCTGACACGTTTTCCGAGTTCAACTTGAATATAACTTTTCATATATAACACCTATAACAATCATATACACTAGTTTTCAGATTTTAACCATGTTTAAAGTATTGACATTCCATGTTAAACATGGTATAATAGTTATATCTGAGCAATAATCAATTTGGGTTAATTCTTTAGAACTATATCGTATATGTTATAGAATAGTTACTTTATTTAAACAAAGAAAGGCGTAAATTATGAAGAACATGAAAAAAACAGGTTTCACATTGGCCGAAGTACTTATCACATTGGGTATCATCGGCGTAGTTGCAGCAATGACCATTCCGACATTGATTGCAAACACAAACTCTCAAAAGTTTAGATCACAATTTAAAAAAACAGTTTCAACAATGAACCAGGCAGGTTTGATGGGCGAAGCTCAGTATGACATGAACTACAGCGCTGCAGATGCTGCGTGTGGTACGAACGCTGGTACTGATGATCCGGATGACAAGTCATTCTGCGGATTACTTAACGGAACACTAACCGGTCATCAATTTCTAAGTGCAGTTCCTGCTGGTTACAGTCCAACAATTAAATCTGGGGTTGCTGTTAAAACTCCTATATATTTAACTTTAGCAGATGGCTCAATGGTTGTATTACCTGGGGCAGCAAAAAGTGGTACAGATGACGATGATAACGCAATTGCATCTTGTACATTACCTACAGGGGAATCTTTACAGAGTTCTTCTACCGAAGGCAGTAATTGGATAACAGATCATCCTAATTGTATAGGATATATTGATGTTAACGGTAAAACAAACCCTAACAAAGAAGTTGTTTGTGCAGATGGCACCGCAGCTTTAACTCCATGGGTAAGTTGTGAAGTTCCTAACGATGCAGCTCA
>JAFUUT010000306.1 GCA_017477685.1 bacterium
ATTTTGAATATCATTATTTGGATAAAGCATATTGTATATTTGGTCATAGGCATATTGCAAAGCCTTGTCATTAGAAGGAACTCCGCCTAAAATACTTCCAAAGACTTCAACAAGATAATTTAAGAAAGATGAATCATTTTCCCCCTCACCAACAAGCATTTTTTGTAAAATAGCTGCTTCTTCAATTGGAGTCATTTCCCCTTTTTTAGATTGAGCAGCCAAATTATACTGGACATTACCTGTTAATAAGTCCAATATATTAAAAGTTGGCGAACCAGTACTAGAGCCATTTTTACCTCCATAATACCATGAGGTTACATTTCCATTCGCATCACGCATTATCATTGCAGGATAATCGTGATATCCACCCTCTTTATAATGGAACTGGTATTCAGGAATCGTAGCACCATATTGTAATCCATAACCACTGCTTTTTGGATCCGTTGCAGCTAAAATTGTTGTCAAATCTGCCCAGGTAATCTCTTTAGTTGCACCTGTGATTGAGAATGTTGAACCTAGACCGATAGTATTGCCATAGGTTACATTCTGAATAGATGCAGCAGTTTGATAAGTAATAATACCCTGTTCAGCCAATGCTTGAATAAACGCATTACGAACAGAATCTGAAGGAGTTCCCGCCAAACCTTCAACAGGAATTCCGGCTGCGATTGCTGCTGCTGCGTATTTACTGTCTAAAACAACTCTATTTGCTTTATCAGTTATTAATTTCGGATAATAATCGTTATATAGTGACGGACGCATTAACAAATTGTAGCTCAAGTTTTGCTGATCTGCACCGGAACCATAGTAGTCATAAACCAGTTTAGTTTTTCCTAATGCATCTTGATACTCATCTGAAATGTGTTCCATATCTCGTGCCAAAGCAATTTTCTCATGCGACAAACGCATAGATTGGAATTCACAGTCAGATTTTCTGGCTGTTATGGATAATAGTCTTGCTTGTGATGCTGCTAGTCCCATTGTTTTCCTTTCTGTGTTTTGAGAATTTGCTTCGTAACTTAAAGTCTTTCATGTTGTATCTCGGCACATTTATATAAAAACTTTAATAAATAAAAGCGAATTGTTACGAAATGTAACAATTCATAATACATATTATTGGTATTAATTTGGGGCTTATGCAGCCCCATACCCCGCAGTCTATTTTCTTGTGCCGACAAGAAAATAGACAAAAAGAAACTCTCGACCAACGTTCCGTTTACTAATCATTTGTAACGCTCGACAAAGAGCGGGACAACTCGTCCTACGGACTCAAACAAATCCCGCTTTGTAATTGTCTCGCGTAACAATGATTGTTCACTCCACAAAGGTCGAATTATTTCAGGCTTTGCATAATGAATTAAACATTGTTTGCGACACATTATCAAGGCGAAATTTGTTTGAGCGAGAGGTAATGCATATATTGGTGTTTGCGCAGTTTTAACTGCGTTACGTATTTTTAGCGAGTTATTTCGCCTTTGGTGGAGCAAATACAATGTTTTATGAATGGAGCATCAGCCTGCGGGTTTCTTTCTGTCCACTTTCTTTGCCCGAACAAAGAAAGTGGACATACTGATTATAATATGTATTATGCAAAAAGCGGCTTCTTTTCAGAAACCGCTTTTGTTTTAGAATTTTGTATTACAAAATTTTTCCATCAATTAGTCATCTGCATGACCTGCTGTACCTAAAACGTCACGCATTTTGTGCATAACTAATTCTTTAACAGCTGTTCTACCAGGTCCCATATATTCTCTTGGGTCGAATTTTTCAGGATGTTCAATAAAGAACTCTCTGATTGTAGATGTCATTGCAAGTCTTAAGTCTGTGTCAATATTGATTTTAGCAACACCGTGTTTTGAAGCATAGTTAAGCATATCTTCAGGAACACCTTGAGCATCCGGTAAATTTCCGCCAAATTTGTTGCACTTATCAACAAGATACTTAGGAACAGATGAAGAGCCGTGTAATACAATCGGATAATCACCAAATCCTGCTTCTCTTAGAGCATCTTTGATTTCTTTCAATCTTTCAAAGTCTAATTTTGCTTCACCCTTGAATTTGTATGCACCGTGAGATGTACCGATAGCAATAGCTAAAGAATCACAACCTGTTTGTTTTACAAATTCAACAGCTTCTTTAACGTTAGTATATTTAGCATCTTTATCAGATACGTTAACATCATCTTCAACACCTGCTAATTTACCAAGTTCAGCTTCAACTGAAACTCCTCTTTGGTGTGCATATTCAACAACTTGTTTAGTAACTTTTACGTTTTCTTCAAATGGGAATCTTGATCCGTCAATCATAACAGATGAGAAACCACCATCAATACAAGCTTTACAAATTTCGAAATCAGCACCGTGATCCAAGTGAAGTGCGATAGGTACAGTAGTTGTAGCAAGAGCTGCTTCTACCAATTTAATAAGGTATGTTTGATTTGCATATTTTCTTGCACCTGCTGAAACTTGTAAAATAATTGGTGATCTTGTTTCTTCAGCAGCTTCTGCAATACCTTGCAAAATTTCCATGTTGTTAACATTGTAAGCACCGATAGCATATCCGCCAGCTAATGCTTTTTTGAACATTTCTTCTGTTCCGACTAACTTTCTTTCAGCCATTTTGACTTTCTCCTTCTTTATATTTTTGGCAAATAATTTGCCCTCACTAATAATTATATCCTCTGTACTTATAAAATTACTACAAACAAAACTTTTATTCAAGATTATGTATTTTGATATGTTATAATCGTTGTATGAAAACATTAAAATCAATGCGCTTGCATATAGGAATTTTTGGTAAAACAAACGCCGGAAAATCATCTTTTTTAAACAAAATTACAAATCAAGAAGTTTCAATTGTGTCAGAAGTAGAAGGCACAACAACAGATGTTGTCGAAAAGTCAATGGAATTACTCCCTATAGGGCCGGTCAATTTTTTAGATACAGCAGGGATAAATGACAAAACTAAACTCGCATCAGAACGTATTGAAAAAACCAAGAAAATTCTTAACCGAACTGATGTAGGAGTAATAATTTGCGACTATAAAGGAATAGATAAATACGAAATTGAACTTATTGAAAATTTTAAAGAATTGGACATTCCATATATTGTCGTTATAAATAAAACTGACATCCAAGGGGTAGGTGATAACGTATTAAATCATATTCGCGAATATACAGAAAACATTATTCTTACATCAACTAAAACGGATAATGAACTTGTATTCAAATTTAAAAAAGCACTTTTAAAAATTTTACCTGAAGATTATGTAAATTCGCCTTTGATAGTCGGGGATTTAGTTAAAGAGAAAAGTGTTGTAATTATGGTTGTCCCGATAGATAAAGAAGCCCCTAAAGGACGAATTATCCTACCGCAAGTTCAAACATTAAGGGATTTGCTCGACAATAATTGTTTAACCCTTGTTGTTAAAGATACTGAGCTAGAAAAGGCTCTAAACACCTTAAAAGAGCCGCCGGCATTGGTTATTACAGATTCACAAGCATTTAAAAAAGTTTCTGAGATTGTGCCGCAAAATATTCCGCTAACATCTTTTTCTATACTTTTTGCAAGGCTTAAAGGGGATTTAAACGCTTTTATACAGGGGGCAAAAGCTATTGACAATCTTCAGGACGGAGATAAAGTTTTAATACTTGAAAGCTGCACTCACCACGCTATTGATGATGATATCGGGAGAGTAAAAATTCCTAATCTTTTAAAAAAGAAAACGGGGAAAAATTTGATTATAGAAAACATTTCAGGGCATGATTTTCCTGATATTTCAGGGTACAAGCTTATTATCCATTGCGGTGCCTGCATGACAAACAGAAAAGAGGTTCTTTCAAGAATCATCCTTTCAAACAAAGCAGGGGTGCCAATCACAAATTACGGGATTGCTATTTCATATTGTCTTGGAATACTGGATAGAGCAGTTTCTAAATTGATTAATCATTAAACAAAACAGCACCCGCCTAAATCCGGCACAAGGCATACAGTCTCGCACAACTCAGGAATTCGTTGGCTCGAACCGGTATCCCTCATAAGGGAGGACTTTTTAATACCCTACCCTTGCGAGGGAAGGGGTAGGGATGGGTGATAATTTTTTCAGGTCAAATTGGCACCCCTCTTTCATCTCCCCTCGTCAGGGGAGAAATAAAAAGTTCCCTTCCCTGTTGAGGGAAGGGGTAGGGATGGGTGATAATTTTATGTTAAAATATTTTATATGAATAATTTGACTCAAAAAGCAAGAGAATTAAGGAAAAACATGACCTCACAAGAGCGTAAATTGTGGTCATTAATTAGTAATAAACAATTTTACAAGTTCAAATTTTTACGCCAATATGTAATTGGGCAATATATTGTAGATTTTATATGCAGAGAAACAAAAATTATAATTGAAATTGATGGTGGTCAGCATAATTTTGATAAAAATGCAAATTATGATGAATTGAGAACAAATTATTTAATGTCATTAGGATATAAAGTTATACGATTTTGGAATAATGAAATAGACAATAATCTTGAAGGAGTTTATGAAAGACTTAAAAAAGAATTTAACATAGAATAAACAGCACCCGCCTAAATCCTCCCTCATAAGGGAGGACTTTTTAATACCCACCCCTTGCGAGGGAAGGGGTGGGGATGGGTGATAATTTTATATCTCAAATAATATTGCAAGAGGGGGCAAAATATTATATACTTATAATATAAATTTGAGGGTATAAAAATGAGAAGAAATATTAAAAAATTTGGCTTTACATTAGCAGAAGTGCTTATCACAATAGGTATCATCGGAGCAATTGCAGCAATGACAATTCCGACACTAAAAGATGCCTATGAAGAACACATGTTTGAAGCTCAAGCCAAAGCCACATATAATCATATTATGCAAGCAGTTGCACTTTCAAAATTCTCAGGAGATGCATATTATGGCAATAGCCCTGCCGCTTTTTACAATAGATATATAAAAGAAAACTTAAAAATAACAAAATACTGTGGTTCTATATACACTACTGAGGGGAAAAAATGTTGGAAAAACAACAATGCAACAAGTGAAAGTGAACAACTTACCATAAAAAATTTAAAAGGTGAAGCAATATTGCGTGGTGTGAATGAAGTAACATTTACTACTGATAATAATGAAGCTATCTTAATAGCTCAAGTCAATATTGACTATAGGGTAAATCTCCCGGATAAGATAGAAAATGCTATAGTAATATACTATGACACAAACGGTCGTGATAATGAACCTAATATGCTCGGTTATGATACTTTTATACTAGTGTGGAACGGACGCGAACTGGTACCTGCAGGCAAAGATGCAACACCAAAAGTAATTGCAGAAAACTGCAAATTGGATAGTACCGCTTACATCCCCGGA
>JAFUUT010000016.1 GCA_017477685.1 bacterium
GGTTTATAAACTTCAGATTTTTTAGGTGCATAATTTACACGTCTTGGTTGTACCAAATTTGGCTGATTATAATATGGTCTTTCATAATTAACTTGACCGCTTGCAGTATTTGTTTCTGCTGCGCTTGTTGCAGCCTGAGCAACAATTAGTAAACCTAAAATAATTACAATTCTTTTCATATTAAATATCTCCTGATTTTTGTATACTAGTATTGTAACATAGAAACAACTTTTCCGCAATCATCTAATTTTTTTCTTCCGTTAAGAGCCTTTAATTCTATCAAGAAAGCTATTCCCACAAGGTTTCCGCCGGCCCTTTTTATTAGTTTGCACGCAGCTTCCGCGGTTCCGCCTGTTGCCAGTAAATCGTCTACAACAAGTACATTTGCACCTTTTTCAATTGCATCTTCGTGAATTTCTATTGTATCGTGTCCGTATTCAAGTCCGTATGACTCTGAGATTGTTTTAGCCGGAAGTTTGTTAGGCTTTCTTATAGGAATAAATCCGCAATTCAATTTATAAGCCATAGGCATTCCAAAAATAAATCCGCGACTTTCAATTCCTGCGATGTAGTCGATTTTTATGCCCTGATATTGTTCGCATAGATAATCAACCATATAATGCATTATTTGTGCATCTTTTATTCCTGTTGTTATATCTCTGAATATAATTCCCGGTTTTGGAAAATCAGCTACCGCTCTGATTTTAGCTTTTACATCTTCAATGGATAATGTTGTTGTCATTTATATTTCTCCTATTTATATTTACATATTCAGTAATTTTTTAAGTTCTTCTTTTGCTTGTTTAATCTTTTCTTTTGCTCTTTGAATTGCGTGTTCGTGACGAACCAAACCGTGTGCTGTTTTACCCCAGTTCATATCTTTTTTCATAAACAATATTTTTGTTCCGATAAAAAGTACCAACGGGAACCATATCAATAGTAGATATGCCGAGGTTACTATTGACTGTATCAGAGCTTCCAGTCTGTTAAGTTTGTCATATTTTCTCAAAGCATATCTGCCGGCCAGCATAAATCCTATTCCTATAATACAACCCATAATTAATGAAGACATTAAAATATATGGCGGTGCATCTTTTAAGACTATTTTCCCTAAAAGGATGAATATTTCTATTATAAACCACGCAGGCATTATAAACTCAGAGATGTATGCAATCATATCAAGTCTTACCCGCAAAGACATTTTTTTTGAGGTAAGAATATCTCCAAAATATTCTAAGTATCTGCGAATAGTCCCTTCCAGCCACCTTCTTCTTTGTCTGTATAATGGGAAAAGGTACATAATTCCTTCTTCGTAGACAACGGTATCTTTGCAGAATCTTACGTCCCAGCCCTTGATGTGCAATCTTGTTGACATGTCCAAGTCATCTGTAATCGTATAATTATTCCATCCGCCAATGTCTTCCAGAGCTTCTCTTTTTATAAGTTCGCCGTTACCCCTTAATTCCACTGCACCCTTAACTGCATCTCTTGAAACCTGACAGTATGTGTCCATCGTCATTTCATTATTTTGGCACCTTGTTAAGATATTTGTATCTTTGTTGCGGACAACTTTTCTTGCTTGAACCGCTCCGACATCCTTTGGCTCAAGTTCGTACACCAAATTTGTCAAAAAATCAGGCTCCATAGTTGCGTCTGCATCAAATACAAGGATTGCTTCTCCTTTTGCGATTTTTAAAGCATCATTAAGCACTGCGGATTTGCCGGGAAATGCATTTTTATCCCTGATAAGTGCTTTAAGTTTGCCTTGATATTTGTTTTCAAGTTCTTTTATTACGGTTGATGTGTCGTCCGTACTTCTATCATCTATTACTATAACTTCAAAATTCGGATAATCCATATTAAAAACTGTTTCAATAGTTGAAGAAATTACGGAATCCTCATTGTGAGCCGGTATTAATATACTGACAAAGGGTTTGTATTTTTCATTTTTTACTTTCGGCTTTTTTAATTCTTTACGACTTTTAACTTTTGTTGCAATGGATGAAAAAATTGAATATATAGCCATTATACATACAAAAATCCCGAGTCCCCATTCCGTATAACTCTGGAACAAATATATGAACAAAGTCAGAGCCGTAACTATTAAAAATAATAAAATTCGTTCTTTCATTCTTACTTCCCTATTAATCATAATAGCAAAAAATTTTTTTTGTTCAGTATTCTTGAACTATTGTAACAACTTCTTACATAATACAAGTTATAAATCTGTACTATGAATATTGTTTGTTCATTTTTCTTTTTGTCTTGAAGCAAAAAGAAAAACGAACCAAAAAGAAAAACTCGCTAATATCTACGCTGCCTGCGGCATCGTTCCGTTCACAAGATGTGAGTATAATTTGTTCATGCGTTTTTGCCATACTGGCAAAAATCTCGGGCGAACCTAAATAACGGTTCGCATACCTCACCCCTACCCCTCTCCTACACTTTAGGAGAGGGGATTTAATTTACCCCCTCCGACCTTTACGTAGCGAGCAATAAATGTTATGCGA
>JAFUUT010000307.1 GCA_017477685.1 bacterium
ATAAAAAGACTTAAGATAACAACTTCTTAGGTCTTTTTATTTTATATATATAGCTAAAGAAATTAAGCATAAAAACAATACCGCAATATTCCGCACATAAAAAAATCTTAGAAAATACGAGGCACAAGTACTATCTTTAATAGAATTCCAATTATCCAGAGGATAATTCCAAAAATGCACCTTTGGCAATATAGATTTGTTTTTATTATATATATCTAAAGAATACATCAAATCAACAATTAAAGGTAAAACAAAAAAACATATCAAGCAGAAATAATTACTAACTATGACAGAGTAATAACAAGTAAAAGCGAAGCCGATAATATATAAAACAGCCAAAGACAAAAGAGCTTTATTTTTAGAATTCAATCGGGTACACAGAGTCATTTTACCGGAATTAAAATCTTCATCATAATCAAGAATCATACTTGAATATAATATTGAATCTACAAATATCGAACACGCAAAAGATAAGACTAAGACAGAAAAAGACAACCGTCCGCACATTACATAATATACTCCCTCATACATTAAAGGCCCGTATGCGGCAATTACAGCCACATCACCAAAACCGCAAGAGGATAATTTTGAATAAGCCAAAACAATAAAAAGTGCGATTAGGGCGAAAATAATAACATACCAACCGGCACTAAAGAACAAATACCCCCCAATAAGAGCAGAAACTAAAAGCATAAGACCAATAACCAATCTTAATTCTCCTAAAGATGCCAATCCAGATTTGAGATATCTGCATTTTGAATCTTTTGTCCCTTGAATATGCCGCGGGTCTTTTGAAAGTCTGATATAATCAAAATAATCATCCGCCAAATTAGTAGCTAAATGCAAAAGACCGATTCCAAAGTATGCAATTATACCATTAATAAGATTTCCGCCTTGTTTAAATGAATATATGAAGATTACAAGCCAACACAAAAAAGTTATGGGAATAGTATAAGGTCTGGAATTTTTAAACCAAAAAAGCACTCTGCATAATAATTTTTTCATATCAACAACTTACATAAAAATACGCTTTATTGCAACAACAGATTCATAACTTGCACCGGCTTCCAAAATTTCATCAGCTTGGAGCCCAAACATACTTATTAAATCTTTGGCGGAATTATTATCATTGGAATTCAAATATGACACAACTCCACGGATTGCATCTTCCCTGCTTAATTTTTGAAGTTGGTTTTGAATACCTTTTCTCAAAATTCTTGTCTTAGATTTACCCATAAATGTTATCCTTTATTTAACGCAAGAATTGCCGCGCCAATCATACCTGAATAATTACCGGCAGCTGCCTTTAAAACCTTTGTAGGAGACGTTACGATTTGACTGTTAACATTTTGTTCTATTTTATCAGCCTGAACAAACTCAGCCAATGAGCCTGACAAGACAAAGCAATCAGGATCAAAAATATTTGCAAGGCCGATAATGCCATCAGTAATATCATCCTGCCATTTATTATATATTTCTGTCATTATTGCATCATTACTTTTCACACCTTCAATAACATCATAAGTAGTTATATCAGGATTATTTGAAATTTCTTGAGCTGTCATCTTCAGCCCCCTACCAGAGGCATAAATTTCAAAACAATCCCACGCACCGCAAGTACACCGCCTTTTATGTTCTGTACTCATTTTAAAATGCATCTCACCTGCCGCACCGCTCTTGCCTTTTAACAAAGAATTATTTACTATAATTCCTCCCCCGACACCGGTACCAAGAGTTAACATTACAGAGTTCGGATACCCTTTTGAGGCTCCTATTACATGTTCTGCCCAAGCAGCGCAATTAGCATCGTTTTCGACATAAACAGGTTTACTCGAGAGTTCTAAAAAGGGCATTTTAGGATAATCCTTAGCAATATTGCCTGTAGAGCCTACAATACCGGTATTTTCATTATTTACAGCCCCGCATGTTGAAAAGGCAATCACATCAACATCGTTTTCATATTTACTAATTATCAATTCAAATAACTTCTTTATTTCTTCAAAAGAACTCGGAGTAGAGTTCTTTTCGACATCGGAAAGGAATTTACCGTTTTCGTCAATAATTGCGTTATATATTTTCGTTCCGCCTATATCAAAAGCTAAAGATTTTCTTGGCATACTACTTTTTCCTCATATTTCTGACTGCTTGTGAGATTTTATCCGCATATTTATTCATAATAGAGTCCAAAATTCCTTGATTTACGTAATGTTCAACATTCACTCTTACTCCAACCCCATACTTATTCGCATTCGTGGGGTATGTATGAACGTGTTCCGAA
>JAFUUT010000308.1 GCA_017477685.1 bacterium
GTGAAAGAGATTGTAAAATCAGGAGCAAGACTCATTGGAGGCGGTATAGGATCTGCCGTAGGTTCTGCTATTTGCCCGGGACTTGGCAGCATGGCAGGATGGATTGCGGGTGAATGGCTTGCAGGCAGAATTGTCGGTAAATCATACTCCGAAAAGAAAGCTGAAGCAGAAGCCGAACAAAAAGCTCAGGAAGAATCTCAACAAAACCAACAACAAGCACCTCAACCGGCAACAAGCTATACATATCCTCCGCAAGGATATACATATCCTCAACAGACTTTCGGAAATAACAGTGCTCTTAATAATCCATATCAAAATGATATATTTATGAACCAATTACCATTTAATACAGTTGCATAATTTCCTGTCCTTAACCTACAAACGCAAGGTTTTGTTATAAAACAAGGCCTTGCGTTTACAATTCTTAATATTCCTTTCATAAAAAAGCAATTCTTAAAAAGATAAATACTTTATATATACAAAAGGGGAATATAAGGAGATAAACATGGGACTATTGTCATCAATTGGCAAGGCTGTATCTTTTGCAGCCAAAAACCTCGTAAGAGGCAGTGAAAATGTGACAAATGCAAGAAAAGCATTGTATGGTGCAGCTAAAAGCGGCAGCACAAAAAAATTTGAAAGCATATTTACGAACTTTCTGCCTAAAGCTAAAGCAGGTATGAAAGAACTCGTCAAAGAATATAAAGCAACAAGTTCAACAGGTATACTCAAAAGCTTTTCAAGCGGGTTTAAAGGTATTGGAAGTGCAATCAAAACCGCAATAGCAGACGGAGTAAAAGCAGTTGCACCCGAAGCATCCAAATTTGCAAAATTTTTAGGAGGAGCTAAAGGTTTGGGAAGCGGAATCGTAAAATGCTGCAAAAAGATGCCTATTATAGGTACAATACTAACCGTAGGTTTTGAAATTCCTGAAATTTACGGAGCATACAAAGATGGTGGTTTCTGGGAAGGAACAAAACAAGTATTCAAATCTTGCGGTAAATTGCTCGTAGGTGCGGCATGTTCAGCAGTCGGTACAGCAATTGGCGGCCCTATCGGCGGTGCAGTCGGTTGGATGGCAGGGGATATGCTTATGGATAAAATCTTCCCGCCTCACAGCAAAACAAAAGAAGCACAAGCACAATCTGCAGTACCTGAAAATATTACAGATGAAGATAAAGAAATATATGCAGCCATTTTAGAAAATTATATGGGAAACGGAAATAAACTAACCGATGAAGCCAAACAAGCAAAAGAATATTTAGAAAAACGCTACAACATAAAAATAGATGTTGAAAAAGAAGTTGAAGCATACAAACAACAAGTTCAAGAAGGAAATGCTCAAACTGATTCAAGTACAAAAACTCAAACAGAAACATCACAAGGAACTGAAGCTGCAGAAGAAACACAAACAGCAACTTCAACATCTCAAGGAACTGAAGCTGCAGAAGAAACGCAAACACAAACTACATCAACAACAAGCACAACTTCACAACAGCAACCAAAAGAAGAAACTTTATCACAGGTATTTGGAAGTATAATCGCACAAACAAATCCATATATGACAATGCCATACGGAATGGGCGGATTTGGGGTAAATCCATTTATGATGACACCATCACCATTTGGAA
>JAFUUT010000309.1 GCA_017477685.1 bacterium
AGATTTAATAAATTCCAGTTCTTTTGAATATTTTTCACAGGAGTTTAAACTTTCTGTATTTAATTCTACTGATTTTTCCCATAACGGTGTGCCAATAACCCCCGGTTTTACTGAAACTACTTTAATATTGTCGTGATTTTCAAGAGCAAAAGCGTTAAAGAATATATCAAGCGCCCTTTTTGATGCACAATAAGGACTTATAAACGGGAAATTCCCAAAACTCGCCATTGAGCTGATATTTATAATCTTGCCGTTAGTTAATATGTCTGTTAAATTTTGTGTGAATTCGATATGCGAAAAAGTATTTACGTCAAATTGTTCCCTCAATCTTTGAGTATCAATATATTCAATCGGGCCTGCAATAACACATCCTGCCACATTTACCAAGGTGTCAATTTTATTTGTTTTTGATTTGATAAAATCGGCAGCTTGTTTGATAGATTCTCTTTGAGTCATATCAATATAAAAGTGTACAACATTTTGCGGCAAAGAATTATCAATTATCGACCGGTTTCTGTAGCCCGCAAAAACCGTATTATCAGGATTAGATGCGAAAGTTTTTACCAATTCTTTCCCTATACCTGATGTTGAACCTGTAATAACATAAATTTTACCCATAAAATAATTCTATATATAAAAACTATTTTTTTCAATAAGTTTTATATAAGCATCACTTAAACAAAAGTAACAAAATACTTGAAATTTAAATATTATTATGCTAATTTAATCTTACAGTTTCGAACTGCTGAAAAAAGCTTATCAATTGTGTAGGCAAAATTAATTCAGTAAGCGAGTAATAGATATGAATACTGCCCGAGAACTGCGGGTAAGTTCACAAAAGGAGAAAAACACATGACAATGACAGATCCTATAGCAGATATGCTAACAAGAATCAGAAATGGTGCAATGGTTTCACACGAATCAGTTGAAGTTCCTGCTTCAAAATTGAAAATTGAACTTGCAAGAGTTTTGAAAGAAGAAGGCTATATTGCTGATTACGAAGTGAAAGAAGTCGGTAAATTCAAAGTTATCAATATTACATTGAAATACGATGAAAACCGCAAATCTGTAATTACAAAATTACAAAGAGTTTCTAAACCTGGTCTAAAAACTTATTCAAAAGCTAAAAATTTAGAAAAAGTTTTGGGCGGTTTAGGTGTAGCAATCGTTTCAACAAACAAAGGTTTGATGACCGACAGAAAAGCCCGCAAAGAAAATGTAGGCGGCGAAGTTCTTTGCTATGTATACTAACGAGTCCGAGCAGAGCCACGAGCGTCAGCGAGAGTCCGACAATTATGTCAATAATGAATATTTTGACTAATTGGAGGCGGTGGCGTTTAAGGCGAGGACGAAGGCAATCAAATTTAAAAAATCGGGTTCAATTGGTAGAAAAGCCCGAAAAGTTATTAAATATACCACGAAAGGAAAAATAAAAATGTCAAGAATTGGTAAAAAACCTATTGAAGTACCTCAAGGCGTAGAGGTAAAAATAGAAGGACAAACAGTTTCAGCTAAAGGACCTTTGGGAACAGAAGTTGTAGAAGTACGTCCTGAAATTTCAGTAAAATTAGAAAATGGCGTTGTTACTCTTGAAAAAGTAGGAACATCTCGTGAAACAGATGCTTTATACGGTTTGTCAAGAACATTGGTAGCAAATGCAATTACAGGTGTAAAAGACGGCTTTGTTAAAAAACTTGAAATCAACGGTGTTGGTTACAGAGCGCAAATGCAAGGCAAAACTTTGAATATGGCATTAGGCTATTCTCACCCTGTAAATATTGAACCACCTGAAGGCATTACAATTACTGTTGAAAACAATACAAACATTACGGTAAAAGGTGCTAATAAACAAATGGTAGGCGATATAGCTGCACTTATCAGATCAAAACGTCCGCCTGAAGTTTATAAAGGAAAAGGTGTTAAATACGCCGGTGAATACATCAGACGTAAAGTTGGTAAAGCCGGCAAAAAATAAGATAATCGTTAGCGAGCTATGCGAGCTCTACGAGTATCTTATCCTGGACTTGTTTCAGGATCCGTTACAAAAACAATCTTTGATTGTATAGGCGGAAATATAGTAGAAAGACAGGCATATATGCCAAACAAAGCCCATATAAACTCTTGAAGTGGTTTTTCAAGCAGGTTTGGGTAAAATGAAAGGAAAAGAAAAATGATTAAACAAAAAGCAAGAAAACCAATTGTACAAAAAAGACACAGATCAATCAGAACAAAGCTTGCAGGAACAGCAGAGTTCCCAAGACTTGCAGTATACAGAAGTACAAAACACATTTATGCACAATTGATTGATGACGACAATCATGTAACAATCGCATCAGCATCAACAAATGACAAAGACTTAAGAGAAAAAGTTAAAGTTGGCGGCAATATTGAAGCTGCTAAAGTTGTTGGTGAAGCAATTGCTAAAAAGGCTAAAAAAGCCGGTGTTGAGAATGTCGTATTTGACCGTGGCGGTTTCTTATACCATGGTAGAGTTGCTGCACTTGCTGAAGCTGCAAGAGAAGCAGGCCTGATGTTCTAAAAGCGTAAGCCGGTGCGTAGTGCCGGAGCGGCTTGCGATAGCAAGACGGCAGGGCACGGAGTCACAATATGGCGACGTAGGAGCACAGGGCAAAAGCCCGAGCACCACAGGAGCAAAAACGCGTTAGCAGAGCCACGAGCGTCAGCAAAGTGTTCAATAGTTATAAAAGACCTTGTATTTTATTACAAGGTCTTTTAGTTTGTTAATAAAAATTAATATTTTTTATTTAGCAAAGACTCCATATTTTTGGAGTCTTTGACGATTTGTGTTTATTTAATGTTGTCGTAATTATGTTTTTTGTTTATCTTTTTTATATTCATCAATAGCTAAGATTGTACAGATTACAAGGCAAACGATACCTGCAAATAGCCAGAAGTATATTGCACCATCCCAGTTTTGCTGCCCGTTTTTACCCATTTTATCAACAAGGAAACCTGTTCCTGTTGCGGATAAAAACGCACCGACATAACCGAATGTCCCTGTAAATCCTGTTGCTGCGGATGCAACTTTTTTAGAGCTTGATTCAACTGCACAAAGTCCGCCAATCATCATTTGCGGTCCGTATGTAAAAGCTCCTAATAAACCAATGATTACGTAATCTAGTGCGCTTATTGTATTGAATTTTAGAGCTACAATTGCGCATATGACACCAACCAAGTATAAAAGGTTAACAGGTGCGCGTTTCCCCTTGAACAATTTATCAGAAACTAATCCGGCACAAATTGTTCCGCAAATCCCAACCAGTGGTAAGAATGCAAGTTTATTTGTAGCATCTGCCAAGGTTGTACCTTTAGCATTTTGCAGGTACAATATCATCCAGTCTTCTGCGCCGAATCTGATTACATAAACAAAAATATAAGCAATTGCAAGTAACCAAATTGTTTTGTTACAAAGAATATGTTTTTTGAAAATTTCAACATATGTCATAGAGTCTTCTGCGCTCTTTTCTTCTGCGGATTGAACTTTTACGGGTTCTTTTCTGTAAACTTCAATATCCGGCAATCCCAAAGATTGCGGTCTGTCGCGAAGTCTTTCATATAACCATAATGCAGTCATCATAGCTAAAACACCCGGAACTAAGAATGCAGCTCTCCAAGCTCCTGCAACTCCGTGATGATATAAGTAATCAACAAGGTGTCCGGAAACAAGAACGCTTAAAAATGTTCCTGTTTGGTGAGAACAAGACCATAATGACCATTTTGTTCCTCTTTCAGAGTTTGAATACCAGTAAGTTAAGCTTTTTGCTACAGCAGGGAATCCTGCGGATTGGAACCATCCGCTAACACCCCATAAGAATGCTAACACCCATAGTAAAACTACGGCAAAAGCTTTACCGTGCAGCCCTATTGCTCCGACAAACAATGGTGACAGGGCAAATAATATATTTGCAAATGCTGTCATAAATAATGCTGTCGGTAAAAATTTTCTAACATCTGATCCGTCTGCAAGAACTCCGTTAACGAATTTACCGATACCGTATGTTAAATACAATGAGCTGCCTAATAAACCGAGTTCGGTTGCGCTATAACCAAATTCGTCCATAATTCCCGGCAATGCAACGGCAATATTTTTCTTACACAAATAAAATACCGTATAACCGATAAAACATGCGTAGAAAATTCTCAGACGCCAATGTTTATACATTGAACTTACTTTTTCTTCGTCCTTAATTTCTTCTTTAATTGGGGGCTCTTTGTAAAATTTCCCTAATTTTTTTAGCATAGTGTCATTTTCTCCTATTATTAACTATTTACTTTTAATTACTTGAACATTTCTCGTTTCAGTCAAATCTTGACGTGCGCTTTTAATTATTTCACGTTTTTCATCATCAAGGCTGTGTCCGTTAACTAATCTGTCTACAAAGCTTGTATTCAATCTTGTAGCCTTGCCAAGCGCTCCTATTTCATCCAGAATTGGTTTAATAGTTTCAAAATCATATCCGAAAGTTTGTTTTGAGTTATAAACCAGCATATCTCCTTCTTCGGAAGTTATAGGTTTGCCTCCAAGTTCAAAATACAATTTAAATACGGATTTTAAATCCTGTAATTCTGATTGCAGTGTTGTGATTGTCTGCTGAATACGCAAATACCTCTCCAGCAAATAATCTACGTTTTCAAGTTGTTTGTTTTCCCAATCATATTTTTGCAGGTATAATTTTTTAAGTTTAGGATATGCCAGAGCAAGTCCCATAGTATCTCCCATTGCCCTGTGATGATTGGTAAGTTCTACTTTAAACTTATCCGTTAAGGCATTAAGACCGTGTGCATCAAGGTCAGGATAAATTTCTTTAAACATTTGCTGGGTATCTATTCTTTCATTTTGAATTTCTTTACCAAAAACTCTTTTAGAAGCTTCATTTATAAAAGAGTAATCAAATATTGCATTGTGTGCTACAATCGGATATTCTCCGATAAATTCCATAATTTTTGGCATTGCTTCTTCTTCTGTCGGTGCATCCTCAACCATTTCAGGTGTAATTCCGTGAATAGCAATGCTTGATTTTCTGATATGCTGCTGCGGGTTAATCAATGTTTGAAATTCATCTTTAATTTTGCCGTTTTCAAGTCTTACGGCTGCGAATTCCACCATTTTTTCCCTTGTATAATCCAATCCCGTTGTCTCTGTGTCTAAGACAATTTCAATAACTTTCTTTCTCGCCATCTTATATCCTAATCTATCCTACTTAGATAATATCACAAAAATGTATTTATGATAAAATAATAGTAAATATTTAAGGAGAATTTATATGAGCGAAGTTATAGAAGTTAACAGTCAAATATTTGATCAAGAAGTTTTGAATTCTTCGGTCCCTGTTATTGTTGATTTTTGGGCTACTTGG
Source organism: bacterium (assembly GCA_017477685.1). GTDB lineage: Bacteria > Cyanobacteriota > Vampirovibrionia > Gastranaerophilales > Gastranaerophilaceae > Zag111. The sequence continues at coordinate 5,379 of JAFUUT010000309.1, forward strand.
TGCGGTCCTTGCAGAAAGCTTAGTCCTGTCATTGATGAAATTGCTCAAGGCTATGCAGATAAAGTAAAATTTACGAAATTAAATATCGAGCAAAATAAAGATATTGCAACCAAATACTCAATAAGCGGTATTCCTTGTTTATTGGTTTTTAAAAACGGGGAGCCTGTCGAACGTATGACAGGATTGATGCCAAAATCCACCATAATTTCAAATATCGATAAGCATCTATAATTGTTACAATATGTAAATATTATCTTTGTTATAACCTAAAGTTTTATATAAATAATGCCGATTAATCCTTTGTATGCATATAAGGAAGCAAAGGAATAATTGGTGAAAGTTACTTCTAAAACAAATTTTGGATATATAGATGACGCATCTGTTGTAAAAAGTATTGATGCTGATGCTTTGGTAGAATTTGGCAAAAAACATTGCAGTGCTCTAAAGTACAAGCGAAGCAGTGATTGTATTGCATATGTTCAGCAAAATTACGCAGAGGTAATATTATTTGCCCAGCAGTTGAAGGGACAGCATGATGGCAAGCATACAGGTCAAAGCTATTCTGATTTATTTTATCTTGAATATGCGCTTGTATATTCAAATACGCAAGAGCTGGGCAGGTTGAATTCCTTATCAAAACCACCTCTAGGGATAAATGCTTTGGATGATCCGGAATGGTCCCAGTATTCCCCTGAAGAGATAGTTCAAATGTCGGATGACGGATTTGTTGTACCGGAAGAAGTTATATCTTGGGCAAGATCGATGCGTGAAGCAGATGTAACTTCTTATATCGTATTGAGTGATGAGGGCGGTGTTGACGGTACCGCAGATTCAGGTGTAGATACGGATATAAATGCTTTGCGCAAACAAGCTACGGATTATATTTTAAAAGTAAATCGCGCTCAGGAAGATATTAGTGAGAATTCAAAAATAATTGAAAGAAAACAAAAAGAAATAAAACGTATAGAAAAACAAAATAGAATGTTTAAAAAATATTCTATTGAAAAAATAAAAAAAGATGCAGATGAGTTAAAAAAATTAGAAGAAAAAGCTGATAGCGGTCAAAAACTGGATATTTTTGAAAAGGCAAAATTAAAGAAATTACGTAAACAATTAGGCGAAGACAGTTCCAGAATAAAAAATTTGCAAGCAACTCAGGATAAAATGGATGACTTTTTGGCTTCTATTGATGCATTGCAGGATGAAGCAAATGCAGATATCAAACTTGCAGATGATACTGTTGCAGCCGCAGAAGAATTAGCGAAGTTAAAAAATGATTATGATTCAGACCTTTTAACTTCTGCAAATCCTGAGGTGTTATATAACCAGAATAGCGGTATTTCTGATTTAGTTGCGGGTGCTTTAACCGCCAAAATCCCTGATGTTGCGGATAGAGTTGCAACAGAATTACGTGATACTTCTCAAGAAGTAATAGTATCTATTGATAGTGATAAAAGTCAGGGTTATATTGAGTTTGCAAAAAATTACAGTCAAGGAGCTAATCAGGTTCAGGAAGCTCTCGGACTCAATGACGATAATTCTTCTGATGCTCCCGAAGGCGAAGAACAAATAGAGGATAAAAATCCGCGTCAAGTAAATAATGAATTTTCGGAATTTATGACAAAAGCCTTTTGGGTTGCAGCTCCGTTTAGTGCAAATCCGGTGGTTGCGTACATAATGACAATGGCGACTTTATTATCCATGACTAATACAAGTACGGTCAGAAAGCAATTAGCTCGCAGTAATGAAGAACTTCAAAAAGGCCTGAAGCAATATGCTAAAGAAAGTAAAAAACTTGAGCAAGAAACAAGCAAAGTTGAAGCGCAAAAAGCTGAAAATGAATTGAAACTTGCAGAGTATACTTCAAAGTTGGCGGAACTTGAAGACAGGAGCGGTGCAATTGCCCAAGAAGCTGAGGTTTCCGTTGAACAAGCTGCCGCTGAAGATGGTGAAACTGAAAACACTGAAATTCAGAGTCAATTGGATGATAAAATTGCTGAAAATGATGAAGTATCTTCTGAAAAAGATGCAATTTCCGCCCAAATAGATGCTCTTAAATTAAACAGTCAAAATGCGACAAAAGGTTTGAGTACTTCAATTGCAAAAACAAATAAAATTCTTTCGGATAATAAAAATATATCTAAAGCTATAAAATCCGACAGTCAGCAATTAGAAAAACTTGGTAATACAACAAAGATATTATCTGCTCAATCCACCCTCGGCGGCCACATAACTGCTCCAACAGGAGCTTACAACTTATCTGTAGGTATTCCGCTTTTATCAAAAGCAATGGTTATGATGGCAAGTGTATATCCTCCTACTGCAATGATGGGTGCTATGTTGGCAGAAGTTGCTTATAATTTAATCGGACTTGGTACAATGCAAGTCCTGTATGGCACAGGAGAAATCGCAGCAGGAGTTGCCGGTTTTGATGAGGCAGGTAAAGCCAATATTCAGTTGAATGCCGTTCAAGGTCCTGAAAAAGATCATGAACAAAATACAAAAATGAGCAGGGCATTATTCAAGCAATCAAGTGAAACTTTAAATAGTTTTGCGGCTTCTATGGGTATTGATTTGGGCAGAGAAAACGGACAAAATCCTTTGAATTTACCGTCTGCCAATGATAATAATAAAAATGACTCCGATAACGATACAAAACAAAATAATACTATGGCCGATAAAAAGGTTAATTCTGAAAATAAACCTAATTTAGAGCAAAATAAAAACAAACTTGCCGAAAATGTTGTTCAACCATCCGAAAAGAAAATAAACGAACCTCAAAATGCTTATGCTGATAATGAGGGAGGGAAGTCAAAATCTACCGAAGTTCCTAAAGCTAAGGTTTTGAAAAATATTGAAATTTCAGATGAAGATTCGGAAAGTGATTTAAAATTAAAAGAATTAAGAAATAAAAATGAAGAAAGTAAAGAAGAATTCGAACTTGATGAAAAGACTGATAATGAAATTGAAAAAGAAGTATTAAGAGAGCTTGAAATAGAAGATCAAGAAACCGATTTACAAATACAAAAAGAAAAACAAGAAGAAGAACAAAAGGTACAGCAAAACAATGATACCCTAATCGCCGCTGCCGCTTCTACCGGAGTTAATTTGTATTCTGCATTAGATACAACGGATAAAGCCGAAAAGAAATTAACAAGATTCAACAATGACAGTATTATAGAATCTCGCAAAAAAGCTAAAAAAGTTATGGCAATTTCTGCGGCGCAGAAAAAAAGAGCTTAAAAAAAATCCCTCGAGAGTTCCTCGAGGGATTTTTTTTATAGTGTAAAATCTTCTTCCGCAGGTAATATTGCAGGAATTGATTTTATCCATTTTTTAGCTTCATCGCTGGCTTTTGTCCAGTTAACTGATACTAAACCTCTTTGAACCCAAATAAGTTCTTTAAAGAATTCATATTGAGAATTTAGTGCATCTATTTTTGCATTAAAGTACAAGTTTTGAGCATCTGAGATTTGTGTTATAGGAACTTCGCCTCTCAAATATTTAGCTTTAACTGATTGGTAATTTTCTGCTTGCGCAAACATTGCCTTGTAAGATTTTTCAATCATAAAGTATTTTGCGATGGCACGGTTTACAACTGAACGAACTTGCATTTCTATTTCAGTGTTAACTTCTTCTAAGTACGCATTTAATTCGTTAAGTTCAGCTTTGCATCTTGCGACTTCTGCAAATTTGTGACCGCCTTCAATTGGTTTCCATTGTGCACCGATAAAGAATCTGAAAGAATTCTTATTTAATCCTAAATACGGATTATCCAGCCCTCTGTTATATCCTTGAACACCACCTTGAGCTGCTCCCTGAGCTGCTCCTTGTGCTGCCCCTTGAGCTACCGCTTGAGCATATGCTTCTCCTGTCAAACCTGCTTGGGCAGCTTGTGCTGCCGCAGCATTTGCACCTGCTGTTGCGCCGGCATTTGCACCTTGAGTTGCCCCTGTTGCGTAACCGTATGCGGCTCCTACAGTTTGTAATTGATGATGACCTATATCTTCGTACGGTAAGAATCTGTCATATTGTGAACCGTATTCTAATGACATTTTTGCATTTGGTAAGAAGAATTTTTGAATATAATTGCTCATTTCAGCTTTTTTCATAGCTATTGCAGCTTTTAATTTTGTTGTTTCAGGAGACAAATATATTGCTTCTTCAACCAGCATATCAGTAAATTTTCCTAATTTTTTAGGATTTCTTACGTGATCAATGATATGCAAATCGGAGGTGAAAAATGCAGGATCACTTGCGGTCAGCGGTTCGAATTTAAAATCTCCTTTTTGATCTTTGAATAATAATTTGTTTATAGAGATTTTAATATTTTTGTAATCTGCTTGCATGTTAAGAAGTTTTTTCTCTGCTTCAGACACTTCTCCTGCCCAGCGAAGAACTTCTTCATAGCCGCATTTGCCTGTTTTTTCTCTTACACGTGCAATTGCAAGATTTTCTCTTGTTTCTTGTACGTATTCTTCCTGAACTTTAATCATGTTTTCAAGCATCAAAGTTTCAATGTACAAGTTCCCTGTGTGATATTCAGTATTTGCTCTTGTCAAAACTTCTTCCGCTTTATCAAATTTTAATTTTTTATGTTTAACAATAATATTTGTTACCAAATCAGGAGAATAAATAACCTGATCCATAGCAACGGTGAATTGTCCTACACGTGTCGGAACATCGGAATAAGAATTGGCATACGCACTATTGTATGTTTGATAACCCAAATCTAATCTTAGTGTAGGTAAATATCTCAAATATGCACTTGCAACAGATCTTCTTGCTGCGCTTATTAAGAATTGCTTTCTTTTAATATCAAGGTTTGATTCATCTAAAGCATCTAATAATGTCCCTAAGTTATACTTGTGGAGTTCTTTGTGTGTAATTGAAACAGAATTATTCAACAATCTTAAAGGAGGAGTATATCCGACTTCTTCTCCTGTATCGGCATTATAGAAAATTACTTTATCATCATAGAATGGTATTTTTTCATTTTTTACCGCATTGCCGTGTAATACTCCGTGAATATTGAATGATGTTGCTTCTGCAATTTTCTTATCAACATCCATTGTTGAAGTTCCAAGCATCGCTCCGATATTAACATCTTCTTTACCTACAGATGAGAAAGACGGTAATTTTTTATCGTTAATATATTTATACATGTCTTTTCTTTGATCCGCAGTCAAGTTGTATAACGGAGTTACAAACACAGCATCAACATCTTTCGGCATTCTGTCTATAGATGCTTTGTAGTTAGAGTTTACCGGAACGACAACGAAATTAAGATCACATTTTTTCTCTTTTAATTTCTTTGAGATACTGTCACTCCAATTTTTGTTTGTGTTGTAATAGTTTTCATTCATCAAGATTGCGGCTTTTTTAATGTCCGGAACATGTGTTTTGAAAGTTACAAAATCGTTTGCAGTTTGCTGCATAGGGTTAAAGAATTTGTCTCCAAAATCTCTTAATCCGTATTGGTCAATAGTAACAACGTACTTGTTTTTATTTGGTTTGTCCGCATAGTACATGCTTGACATGTAGCCAAGTGAGATGACCATTCTTGCTCTTGATGCCAAAGCTTTATCTGATGCTACTTGTGCGCCTTTTTCAGTCCAATCGCCGGTAAAAATTAAATCTTTTGCAAACACCGGTTTGTAGTCCGGAAGCAATGACATAGTAATTGTTTTTTGAAATACTTGTAACACTTCAGCATTTTTATCTGAAGGTCCGTCAAAAACAAATGCAAGTTCAATAGGCTTAGCGTTTTGCATCATCTGTTGGATTTGTGCTTCTTTTAGCTTTGCCTGTGCTTGCATTGGTGATTCGTTAGCCGCCATGACTGTGCATCCGCTATACATGATAAAAATCATTGCAGATAGCATGGCACTGATAATCTTTTTCATATCCCTATCTCCTAATTTCTAATTCAAATCCTTTAATATATAATTCCTAAAAAACAAAATAAATATATCAGGAACATATTTTCTTGTCAAAATATTTACCATAATAAAAAAAACTCAGGCAATTGGGGTAAATAAAATTGCTTAAGTTTCTTTATAGGGTAAATGATATTTAATTGTTTAGAGCATGCGCTCAATTTGGGGTTAATGATAAGAGTTTAAATCTCTCTTCCACTATGCCATATATGGCACGTGAATATAATTAGATTCGGCTAATTCTGTATTTTTTTTAGGGGTGTTTAGTATATTATAAGCCTTTACAATGCTGTACCCGAATGCTTTAAGCGGGTTTGTTTTTACAGCATCTGCATTTCTTGTTATGTACAAATCCTTTTCAAAGTTAATCTGGTTCTTAGAATTTTTATCTAATGTCATAAGACCAGCTCTGTCATTTGTATTATTTTTAATATTTCTATTTCCGAATGTAATTTGTCCTGTTGTTAATTTTACCGGATTTATTGTAATCATTGTTACCTCCTTTGTTATTAAGTGTAACTTGAACACTTCATTTAACATTTTTACTATAAATCATAAAAATAATTTTGTCAACCCCTATTATAAAGTTTTGTTAAGAACTGAAAATACGCATAGCTACTTGATAAATCGGTTAAGTGTAAAAAATGCACTTATTACTTAAATACAGAGTTTTACAGAGAAGTGAAATAGAAAAAAATAACTTATTATTAATATATTTACATTAGTTTTTATTTTGAAAAAACGGGCATTCCCTTTATTTATTTCGAGAATTTAATGTTAAATCTTTACAATTGCTTGAATAATACTTTTTAGCGTGATAATATTAATTATCAGATAATTAGGAGTGAGGCGATATGAAGAGTTCAACTATAGGCAGATCAATGCTATCAAAAGAATCAATGGATGTCATTGAGAATCTTTCTAATGATGAATATATGTATGAAGAAATAGACGAAGATGTGCAAAATCCTGAAGTAGAAGATGCTCCGGATGAATATTTGAGATCCGAATCGGATGAGCGCAACAGCAAATCTAAAGAAATAGATCTTTTATGGCAGACATTTAAAACTTCTCAATTTAATACAAATTCGCCTGTAGTCTATGTTAT
>JAFUUT010000310.1 GCA_017477685.1 bacterium
AACTTGAAAATGCGGACAAATGGGTTGAAAAGTATGGAGATTGGGCTTTTTTTATTTGCAGAATGCTGCCTATTATAAGGACGTTTATTTCTTTGCCTGCAGGTATTTTAAAGGCTAAAAAGAGAACATTTTTCATTCTTACTTTTTTAGGTTCTTTAATTTGGAGTTATGCTCTGGTAAAGGTCGGAGTTGAACTCGGGGAACATATGGATAAAATAATGCCGCTGTGGCATAAATTCGATGAAGTTATAATTATAATATGTATATTGATTTTTGCATGGTATATATACAGTCATGTAAAGAAAATGCGCAACAGTTAGACATTATAGAATGTTTTCCCCGTGAAAATCTGTACCGCCTGTTTTTATCAGGTTGTATTTATCCGCAATTTGTTTGATTTTTTCTGCGGATGTGAATTTGAAATATTTTCTCCACCTTGGATAAGGATAATATACTTCAACCCCGTCAAGACCTATGTCTTTCAAATCAGAGATAAATTTTTCCATATTTAAAGCCCAGCAGCATGCAGGATGTGCAAGTACGGCAATTCCTCCTGCTTTATGTATGGAATCAATTAGTTCTTTAATGTTCCTTTTTGAGAAAAAACGGATAATGTCTTTTTCTGTTCCTTTTTTATCTTTAGAGTAAAATTTTTGCATATGTTCCGAGTGAATATCTATTCCATACGCAAGTAAGTGTAAAAATATATATTTAAACCAGACATCAAATTCTACCCCCGGAATAACGTATCCAAGAGCTTCAGGGTTATCAAGATGGCCTTGAATTGTGTTGTGGTCTGTAATTGATATAAGTTTGTAGCCTTTGTCTTTTGATTGTTTGACAATTGTTTTATAGTCGCCAAGCCCGTCAGAATATCCCGTGTGCATGTGCAGATTAACCAAGCCGGCTTCAAAGTCTTTATCAGTGATGTTTTTTATTTGCTGAGTATAATTTTGCATAATCTCTTTTTATTTACTGCTATTTGTAATAAAATTATAATACAAATAAGGAGGATTTATGTCCAAAAATAAGATTAAGAATAGTATGTTTGCGGCACTATTTGAGGGGGTAAAAATATATTTTTCCAATATGGATAAATTTGTTATTTACATGTTGTTCCCTGTTTTTGGACAATTGGTCGGCATTATTTCGGCGTTGGCTTTGCCTCTCGGGCTTGCTGACAGAATAGCGGAAAAATCTTCAAGCCTGTCTTCTGCTATGCTTATGATAATTTTACTTGCAGTTCCTGGATTGTTAATATTTATGAAAGCATTTTGGGATTACATGATTGCATATGTTTCTTTGTGTTCTATGACGGAAGGAGCTTTAACAACGGGGCATGTTTATGATTTTCAATCTCATAAAGAGGTCGCAACAAGACGAATAGGAAAATACATTTTATTACTTTTATGTGTCGGTCTGTTGTCTTGTGTCGGACTTTTGTTTAGTATTATTCCTATATTGGGACTGATACCTCCATTAATAGTGTGGGTATATTTGATTTTGATATTTCAAGTTTTTACATTTGAACAGGATTTATCTGTAAAGGGATATTTTAAGAGAAGTTTTGAACTTGTAAAAGGTAATTTTGCTAAAACATTTATAATCATGCTGATTTTAGGTTTCTTCTCAATATTTATCATAACTGAAGGTTCAACGGTCATATTTGATTATTTACATTTGACAGACAAGGTTGCTGGACTGTTTGATTTTGTCGGGAATAAGATGCCGTTAGATGTTATAAACAAGGCTCTGGCTTATGCCGGTACTCAGCAAGTTATAACTGTTGCATATATATCAAAATTGATTTTTACTTCTTGTCTTGGGGTTGTAGTTGCGGGATTAACATTGCCTATTCGCAGTATCTGCTGGACTCTTTGGTATATGGCATTATCCGAATCCAAAGCTGTTAAAGCAGAACAAAAGCCCAAAAAAAGTAAAAAATCTAAAGAGGAAGAATAGGAATATATGTTTATCTGTAAAAATTGTAAATCCGTAGATAAATTTGAACTTATGTTTTCTCCTGATTATCAGGGAAATAGAGATTTCTCTCAGAATTACAATGAAAAAGGTGAAATAGAAATTTCTGTTGATGGTTATGTTTTTGTGCCGGATTTGCAGTTTATGAATGAGCATGCAGTATGCAGATATTGTGGACAAATATATATGTGGGATTATGATGGCGGTGCAAAATAAAATTTTGAACAAAATAAGAGATAAATCGTTAAGGATATAGGAGTGAAGAAATGAGAAAAGATAATCGTGCAAATGATGAAACAAGAAAAATAAAATTTACGAAAAATTTTACAAAGAATGCTTTGGGCTCTGTATTGGTTGAATTCGGGGATACAAAAGTCATAACAACGGCATCCGTTGAGACCGGCAAGCCGAAATGGATGGACAAAGACGATAATAGAGGCTGGTTGACCGCAGAATATTCTCTTTTGCCGTCTTCTACATCTACCAGATGTCAAAGGGAAAGAACAAAAATCTCAGGACGTACACAGGAAATTCAACGCTTGATTGGCAGAAGTTTAAGGGCGTGCGTTGATCTGGAAAAAATGCCGGATTTAACTATAACTATTGATGCGGATGTAATTCAAGCTGACGGAGGAACCCGAACAGCGTCAATTTGCGGGGCGTATGTTGCATTAACCGATGCTGTTGAGAAACTTTTGCAAAGCGATGTACTTAAGCAAAATCCGATTATCGAGCCAATAGGTGCTATTTCTGCCGGTATAGTTGATGGTGAAGTATGTTTAGATTTGAACTATGAAGAAGATTCGCGCGCTCAGGTGGATTCAAATGTCGTTTTAACAAAGAGCGGCAAAATTATCGAGTTCCAAACTACAGCAGAAGGGGAAGCCTATGAGTTTGACAAGATGATAGAGATTTTTAATCTTGCTAAAAAAGGAATTCATGAGGTTATTGAAAAATATTCAACTTTGGAGTAATTTTTTATTATGAAAAATTTTTTGATCGGAGCTATAATATTTTCATGTACGGGGGTATATTTCCAGGGTGTGAATGCTCAGACTTCTGCACCTGTTTCCACTCAAGGGTTGACCTTACAGGAAGGTGTTGAAAAAAGTGTACAGCAATCCAAATCCGAAATGGAAGAATATCGCCTGAAGAAAAAAATGAAA